>NZ_JBMWAM010000024.1:0-71178 GCF_049725345.1 Paenibacillus praedii
GTTGTAGCTCAACTGGTAGAGCAACTGACTTGTAATCAGTAGGTTGGGGGTTCAAGTCCTCTCGACGGCACCACTTTCTTTCACGGGACGTAGCTCAGCTTGGTAGAGCACCTGGTTTGGGACCAGGGGGTCGCATGTTCAAATCGTGTCGTCCCGACCATCGTGAAATGCAATGCAGTACTCATACATACGAGAAAGAAGCTTGAGCAATCAAGCTTCTTTTTGTTTATATTTGCTGTGCGCTTACGATGCCGCTGACATTAATGGCATCCAGCCTTATCGAAAGAATATAAAACGCCTCTCAGCAGTAAGCCAAGAAGCGTGTTTTGTTTTCTATTCTCATGAATCTATAACGGAAAACAAAGAATGCTACTGATCCGGTTCATCCCATTTTTTTGAATAAGCCTTCTTTGTCACCCACAAGGTCATCCACGTGAGGAGAACGACAATAATTGCAGAAAATATCCATACACTTGCTGGAACGTCCATTGCTATCTGCCTCCCTTCATTATCTTTTTTTATTTTACAACATAATTTTCGCTTATTTTCATCAAAACGGTTAACAAATTCGTAACATTTTTAGTTGTCAATGAAAATATCAAGTAGACTGGCCGGCAATCGGCATATCATGAGCGATGGCGTTATGTACTATTATGTGCAGATCGCTATCGTATTACAAAGCATCAATAAGCAGAAAACAGGTCTCAAATGATGGATAATCAGCCAATCTAAATAACAGATAAATGCTGTTCAAAAGGGCTTCAACTCAGAATCAGCTAATGCGCCGTGCATGAAAGAAATGTCTTGCTCCCCTCTTCCCCATACTAATGTGGCAACCGCTTTTGATTCCTTATCGCTTCTTGTATAATTAGCATTTATACAGTAAATCCAAGGAGCACACACATGTCCTATCGCAAATGGAATATAGCCATTATCATCCTTTTTATCATATTTGCATACTTGCTGCTAAGCTTCATCATCTCAACGCTGCGCGTTCAAGGTCTGCTGCAGCCTGATCTTGCAGAGTACATTAAGCAGGCTCCCATCCGTCATGTCGTGCTGATCTCCCAAGAGCTTGATAATCCTTATTGGCGGGCAATCGAGCTCGGAGCAAGGGAGGCCGCAGACAGCTATGAAATTCAGCTTGAATATGACGGACCCTTTCGAATTAATCCCGATGAGCAAATCAGGCTGCTGGAAAAAGCAATTGCCGCTAAAGCTGATGCCATCATTCTGCAGGGCATTAATGACCCTCGCTATCGGGTGCTAATCCATGAAGCGGTCAGCCAAGGAATACCGGTCGTCACAGTGGATACGGATGAGCCCGACAGCGATCGCCTGACTTACGTAGGCACAAACAATTTAGAAGCCGGCAAGCAAATGGGCGAGCTTATAGCTGAAGCAGCGGACTATCAAGGCCAATTAGCCGTCCTAATCGGCAATGAGGACGCGCCGAATCAGCTGTTGCGGCTTAATGGCCTCCGATCTGTCATAGCGCGCTACCCGAACCTTACGATCGTTGATGTGCGTTCATCCAATATTTCACGTCTGCAGGCTGCCGGACAAGCAGAAGATATTCTCATTCACTTTCCTCAGGTGAAATACATGGCGGGGCTCAGCGCCTTGGATGGCGTCGGCATACTGGAGGCTGCGGAGAGATCCGGGGCGAATAAGCTTCGTATATTTGCATTTGACGATCTAGAGGATACACTGGAGGGCATTCGTGAAGGCAAGCTCGAAGCGACAATTATTCAGCAGCCGCATGAAATGGGCTATCAGGCAATGCTGCAGCTGCAGCATTATTTTCAAGGGAACGTACTCCCTGCGCAGCATTACACCGCTGCGACAATCATGAAACAAAGCACGATTAGTATTGGGACTGGAGAAGATGCCCAATGACGATTCGAACGAAGCTGCTTATCTTTATCCCCCTTCTTGTCTTGCTCGTCAACTCGGTTACGTTCTTTCTTTTTCAGAGCGGCAAAACAGTACAGCAGAGCTATTACGGCATGTTTGACCGCATTATGACCTATGGCCAAGCCGCTCAAGCGGTTGATGATAATTTGCAAATGCTGTACATCTATTTAATTAATCCCGAAGAGAGCCAAAACATTGCTTTATTATCCGCACAAGAAGCTTTGCGAAAGCAGCAAGCAGAGCTTGCCAAGGATGACGACCCTTTCCTCCCGGCAGCGTCATTCATCAGCTATTCCAAAATGATCGATTCGTTTTTGGAGCAGGAACACGCAGCACACGAAGCAATGACTCAGGAGGACTATCGCGCTGCGAATCGTCATTATGCCGAGGCTGAGAAAACTGCCGCCTTCATTCAGGAGGAAGGACAGCAGATCGTTGACAGAGGCTTAAGCTACTACCAACCGATATATGCGCAAATGCAATCCGAAAATGAACGAATGAATTCACTCGCAATCGCTTTATTTATCGTAACAACCTTGCTTAGCGTATTAATCGCCGTGTGGATTTCGCGCAGCGTGACCGGTCCCGTGAGCCTGCTTGTCGCACGGGCCAAGCAAATTTCCAAGGGGAATTTGCGCCATGATCCACCCTCTTCACACTCAAGCGATGAGCTTGGCGTATTATCTGGCGCATTCGAGCAAATGTCGAGTGATTTAGCGCTGTTTATCGAGAAGGACAAGCAGAGCCTTGAGAAGGACCGGCTGGTTAAGGCATTGGAGCTGCAGGCGCTGCAAAGCCAGATTAATCCACATTTTCTGTTTAACACGTTAAACTCTCTCTCGAAGCTGGCGCTGCTGGAGGGTGCGGAGCAGACAAGCGATCTGATTGTATCCATGTCTAATCTATTGCGGTACAACCTGCGAAATCTGGATCAGCCTGTCACGCTCCGCGAGGAGATCCAGCACGTCAAAGAATATTTTATTATTCAGCAGGCTCGCTTCCGTGACCGAATCAAGCTTGAGCTTTTCATTGATCCTGCCGCACTTGTAAAGCCAATACCCGCTTTGACGCTGCAGCCGCTTGTAGAAAATGCCTTCATTCATGGGATTGAACAAATGGAGATCGGCGCCGTCATTAAGCTGACTATTGCGCAGGAGCAAGCAGGCATTCGGATCTCCGTCTCGGACAATGGGCGCGGGATGAGCGAAGCGACCCGACAGGCGCTGCTGCAGCTGCAGTCAGGTACTGACTATAAACAATCAACAGGACTAGGAACGAAAAATGTATTCAAGCGGCTTTATTTATTTTACGGAATGGATGATCTCATAAGCATTGAAAGTGAGCTAGGTAAAGGAACGACCGTCACGATCCTCATTCCAGACATAAAGGAAGGTGAATTCAACGATGTACCGACTGTTAATCGCGGATGACGAGCCGCTTGAGCGTGAAGGGCTGGAATGGATTATTCAGCGCATGCTGCCCGGTCAATTCCAAATCATACATGCCGAGAATGGACGAATGGCAATCGAGCGAGCTGAGGAGCATCGTCCGCATATTGTAATGATGGATGTGAATATGCCTGGAATACAAGGCTTGGAGGCCATTAAGGAATTAAGAGATAAACTCCCGGATACGAAATTCGTGCTCGTAACCGCTTATGATTATTTTGCATACGCCAAGGAAGCCCTCTCGCTCGGAGTAAAGGAATATCTCGTTAAGCCAGCTAAGCGCGAGCAGATCGTCCATACATTAGAGCAGCTTATTCAAGAGCTTAACGAGGAAAAAAGAAAACGCTCCGATGAGCTCGAGCTTAAACAAAAGGTTTCACAGCTGCTGCCGCTCGCGGAGAACGAGCTCGCCATGATGCTTATGGTCGATCCCATTACAAGCACTGATATTATACAGCTCTCTGACTGGCTCAGCTTCCCGCTTGATCACGGCTGCGCGATTGTGATCGCTTTTTCTGATACCGCCAAAAAACAAGATAAACATAAATTATATGACAGGATCCGCAGCCTGACCAAAGCTTATGAAGCAACGAGCATTACCAGCTCTTTAATAGACCGTCATGTCGCCGTATTCTGGAGAAGTGCGTCAAGGCTTACGGATCAGAAGTCGAAAGCAGAGATAGATGCATACGCTGAAGAGCTTCGTACTATAGCAAATCGGCAGCTTGAGGCAAGCATCTCAATCGGCATCGGAATGATTCACAGCGGTGTCGAGGGCCTGCGCCAATCCTACTTCGAGGCGGTTTTTGCGTCTACCTGCTACGAGCAGCCCGGTAACGTATGTCATTTCGAGGAGCTGAAGCAGAAGCATGCTGATTGCCCTGACGAAACAGGCAAACTGCCGTTAAATATAGAAAGTGTTGACCAAGCCTATGTCCTCTCCGCCATGCGTAGAATTCGCGAGCAGCGTGAGCAGCAAACCGAGAGCGTATTAGACAGGGCGAGAAGCTATATTAACAGCAGATTCACCGAAGACATCTCTCTTGAGGAGGTGGCCGACTCCATTCATCTCAATCCCCATTATTTCAGTAAAGTATTTAAACAGCAGTTAGGAACCACTTTTATAGATTACGTTACCGGCCTAAGAATTGATAAAGCAAAAACATTAATGGCGGTTGGCCATCTGAGCCTGAAGGAGGTATGCTTTGAGGTCGGGTATAATGACCCGAATTATTTTAGCAGGGTGTTCAAAAAGGTCACCGGTGTTACACCATCGGAGTATCGAGAGCAAACGAAATAAACAATTCATCTCCAGTCCATGTTCTGTAAACATGGACTTTTTTGCTGTTCAGAGAACAATATAATGCTAGTTTGTCTTGTTCACCTACCCGCTAAAGATAATTGCAAAATTAGTGCGGGAAGAACACGAATAAGTGAAGGTTATTGCCCTTAGACTAAGGAGCAGCACATGCTATAATGAAAATCGCTAAAAGCAGCATAGGTATTACAGAGAGGAGAAATTAAAATTGGAAGCGACTGCACGCAACAACATTGAACAAGTGAGTATCCGCTTTGTCACGCTTGTTTCTATCGTATCCGCCTTAGGCGGTTTATTATTTGGTTTTGATACGGCTGTCGTATCGGGTGCCATCGGCTTTATGGAGCTGCGATTCGATTTGACCAAATTAGAGGTTGGCTGGGCCGTCTCAAGCTTAATTATCGGCTGTATTGTCGGTGCAGGCTTAGCTGGCCTGATAAGCGATCGGTTCGGTCGCAAAAGAGTGCTAATTGCCGCTGCGATTTTATTTATTATCAGCTCAATCGGCACGGCCATTCCGGAAACCTTCTCCGGCTTCATTGTCGCCCGAATCATTGGAGGAATAGCGATTGGCATTACCTCCACGCTTTGTCCACTGTATAACGCTGAGATTGCGCCAGCGAAGTACCGTGGCAGACTGGTTGCTCTTAATCAGCTCGCTATCGTAACCGGTATATTCCTTACTTATTTCATTAATTTGTGGATCTCAAACTCCGGCAATGAATCGTGGGGTATTGAATCCGCTTGGCGCTGGATGTTTGGAGTCGGCGTTATACCAGGCTTCCTGTTTCTTGTCCTGCTGTTCTTCGTGCCTGAAAGCCCTAGATGGCTGATCAAGCAAGGTCATTCGGCCAAAGCGCTGCCGATCCTGCTCCGCATTCACGGCGAACAGCTCGCTAAGAAAGAAGTCATTGATATTAAGCATTCGTTCGAGCAGGAAACCGGATCGATCCGGCAGCTATTTGGTCCTGGTCTGCGGATCGCCCTGCTGGTCGGTGTCGGACTAGCAATCCTTCAACAGATTACAGGCATTAACGCCGTCATGTATTATGCGCCCGAAATATTTAAAGCAACGGGTGCCGGTACCAATGCGTCACTCGTCCAAACTATACTTGTCGGCTTCATCAATTTTGTGTTTACGATCGTAGCGCTATGGCTTATTGATAAAGTAGGACGAAAAGTGCTGCTGCTCGTCGGATCTGCATCTATGGCGGTCTGCTTGCTCGTCATTGGAATCGCTTTTCAAACCGGGCATGCCGCTGGACCGCTCGTATTAATTTTCATCTTGCTTTATGTCGCATCCTTCGCGATCTCGCTTGGACCGGTCGTATGGGTCATCATGTCTGAGATTTTCCCGAACCGGATTCGCGGCAAGGCAACAGCAATTGCAGCAATGGCGTTATGGGCTGCTGATTATGTTGTTTCACAATCGTTCCCGCCACTGCTTAGCTCTGCAGGTCCTGCAAATACCTTCTGGATTTATGGCAGCATGGCCATTCTAACCTTCTTCTTCACATGGCGGGTCGTGCCTGAAACGAAGGGTAAATCGCTCGAGGAAATCGAAGCGATGTGGCCGCCAGAAAAACAAGATATCGGCAACGTTTCCTCTGAGCCTAAGCCTTTGTAACGGAACGCCAAGCAGAGTATAATAGGGTTATCATACCTTTGCTTAGGAGATTATGAAATGGACTTCCGATTAGACCTAATTGAAACGAAGATTGAATTTTTTGAAGCGTATGACTTGAAGTCGTTGGAGCTCAAAGTCAATCAGCAAATCGAAATGAACAAAGCGCTTATGCTTGACGTATTCAGTGTCAGCCATCAGACAACCTTTAATCCGAAGATGGAAAAAATGCTGTACAGTGCAGTAGTTCATTTTAAAAAGAAATGATAATCTGCAAAAGATAGGGGCTGCGGCTCAAGTAGTTTAAGCTACTTGAACTGCAGCCCCCTTTTTTGTTTTTTTCGGTCCATTATTGTGTGTGCAGGACAGGCTTAGGTGGTATTTGATTTTGATATAGTATAATCAGTTGATTATATTAATATTGACTTATATAATCAACTGATTATACTATAATTCAGAAGGAGTGATGAAATGAGTAAACCCATAGAGGCTTTAGCTGAAACCTTCAAGCTGCTGTCAGACAAAACCCGTCTCACCATTCTGGCTATGCTCAGGGAACGCGAGCTTTGCGTATGCGATATTGTTGGGCTTCTGGAGACAACTCAGCCCAATGTTAGCCAGCATTTACGCAAGCTGAAAAATGGTGGGCTTATCAACGAAACGAAACGAAGACAATGGGTTTATTATTCTCTAAACCTGGAGGACAAACCTTATTTAAACGGCGTACTTGAACAGCTGCCTTCTATGAAGGAGCAGCTAAATCAATTAAAACCTGATTGTTGTAATTAGTAGGTTTGCTCACGCAAAATTTGAGGAGGAACCATGTTAGTCATCGCATCCCTTATTTTTTTGATTACATTAGTATTTGTCATTTGGCAGCCAAAAGGCTTAAATATCGGTTATTCTGCTGTCGGAGGCGCCATTCTAGCTCTTCTATTTGGCGTCGTTAATTTCAATGATGTGTGGGATGTAACCGGGATTGTCTGGAACGCTACCCTTGCTTTTGTCGCAGTTATACTTATTTCATTGATCCTCGATGAGATCGGCTTTTTCGAATGGTCTGCTCTTCATATGGCACGTCTTGCGGGTGGAAACGGCTATCTGTTGTTTATTTATGTCATTCTGCTTGGTGCGGCTGTTGCTGCTCTCTTTGCAAATGACGGTGCGGCGCTTATACTTACGCCGATTGTGCTCGCTATGGTCAGAGCTTTGAAATTCGATGATCGCATGATTCTGCCTTTCATTATGGCAAGCGGGTTTATTTCCGATACGGCTTCCCTGCCTCTTGTGGTCAGCAACCTGGTTAATATCGTTTCCTCCGATTTCTTCGGCATCGGCTTCGCCGAATACGCAAGCCGGATGATCGTTCCGAATTTTTTTGCGGTTGGAGCAAGCCTGCTCGTTTTATTTCTGTTCTTCAGAAGAGGCATAACGAAGCAATATGATCTTAGGCAATTGAAGCAGCCCCATGAAGCAATTAAAGATAAGCGTATGTTCAAGCTTTCCTGGGTTGTATTGGCAGTTCTACTGGTTGCTTATCTTCTGAGTGAGTTCGTAAATATTCCCGTATCAATCGTTGCGGGTGCGGCTGCTATCTCCTTTATCATTGCAGCCCGTAGAAGCTCAGCCATCCAGGCAGGCGCTGTTATCAAGGGCGCTCCTTGGTCCGTGGTCGTATTTTCTATCGGGATGTATGTCGTTGTTTACGGACTTCGCAACGTTGGTCTAACCGACCAGCTTGGCAAGGTGTTTCAATGGACTGCAGATCAAGGCTTATTCATCGCAACGATTGGTACCGGCTTTATCGCGGCGATTCTCTCTTCTATTATGAATAATATGCCAACTGTCATGATTGACGCTTTGGCCATTCAAGGCACAAATACAGAGGGTGTACTGCGAGAAGCGCTTATCTATGCTAACGTCATCGGTTCGGACTTAGGTCCGAAGATTACGCCTATCGGCTCGCTTGCCACCTTGCTCTGGCTTCATGTCTTGTCCAAAAAAGGCGTGAAAATCACTTGGGGCTATTACTTCAAAGTAGGGATCGTGCTAACGGTGCCCGTTCTGTTTATTACTTTAGTCGGCCTCTACTTATGGTTAAGTATTATCCATTAAACAACGATCAAAGGAGATAGGTAAAATGGAAAAGAAATTGGTGTATTTCTTGTGTACAGGTAATTCTTGCAGAAGTCAAATGGCGGATGGGTTTCTGAACGCTCTGGGCTGTGAGCAATATGAAGTAAGAAGCGCAGGCTTAGAAGCGCATGGCTTGAATCCAAGAGCCGTTCAAGTCATGAAAGAAGCTGGCGTGGACATAAGCAGTAACTCTTCGAATGTCATCGATCCTGAGATTTTGAATCGCGCGCATTATGTGATCACGCTTTGCGGTCATGCCGATGAACACTGCCCTGTCATCTCCAATCCGAATGTGGTGAAATGGCACTGGGGCTTTGAAGATCCCGCCAAAGCAATCGGCAGCGAAGAGGAAATTATGGACCAGTTCCGAAATGTTCGTGATGCGATCAAGGCTCGTATCGCGAAATTTGTTGAAGAAGGAAAATAATAGGTCTGATATTAACTTACTAAAATAAAAAACAAATATGCGAAATTCGAATGAGCTAGTTACTTCATTTCAACGATTTTTCGAACATTTCATAATTACTCTAACTCTGTTCAGTTAATATGTTATAGTAATCGCAACAAAAGCAACGAGGTGAATCCGTGAAAACTAAAATTTTAGCGCTATTCCTGGCTGCGGCACTGACACTTTCCGCTTGCGGCGCGAACAAGGAAGATTCTCATGAATCGCATTCCCATGGTGACCTGCAGGAGAAAACAGCATCAGTCGATGTGATGCCTGACTTCTTGGATAGTCAAAATGATAAAATCCGCTTAGTCTATCAAATCGCAGGACAAGCAGCAGACTTACTGCATTGGATGCCATGTTATTGCGGCTGCGGTGAAAGCGCGGGACATCAAAGCAATTTGAACTGCTTTATTAAGGAAATCAACGAGGATGGCTCCGTTGTATGGGACGATCACGGGACTAGGTGCGGTGTATGCCTGGATATTGCAGTTACTGCTGCCAAGCTGAAATCAGAAGGTAAATCGGACAAAGAAATTCGGAATTACATTGATGAGACATACAAAGAAGGCTATGCAGATTCCACGGATACACCAATGCCTGCATAACCCCAGAGCAAAGGGGCTTCCCTACGGTCATTTTGACCTTGGGATAGCCCCTTTTTTTAAGATGGTGTAACCTTTGTCTGTCTTTCAAGATTCAGCTTCAACTGGTTCCGGTATACAAAGTTCGATGAGGGCAATGATGAGGATTAATACTAATCCTCCGATTCCTATATTGCCAAATGGCATACTAACCGAACGTTTTACGGTCGATCGTTTTGCTCAACTTTATCCACTCCTCATTATCGTGATTCTCTTCAGATACAAGCATAATGAGGATTTGTTAAGCCACTGTCACCTTAATCTGGGTATTTTGTAAACAGAGAAATGTTATTCAACCTTTATGGGGAGCTGCAATGTTATACTTCAGCATAAAATTGCGACTTGCCGTTATTTTTCACAAAATACATGGCTTTGTCGGCACGGCTTAATAAACCATTCAAATCCATGCCCTGCGAATAATAAGCGATTCCAATGCTAAGGGATACTTCAATACATGTTTCCCGAACACGAATCGGCTCTTTCATGATGTATATTAATTCTTCGGCCAAGCGCTCAACTTCATTTGTATCCTTATAATCCGGTATTAGCAAAATAAACTCATCACCGCCAAGGCGAGTAACCGCTGCTTTTTGACACACCTGCTTCTTCAGTCTGTGAGCAACCTCTTTCAGGATCAGATCCCCTATTTCATGACCATGCCGATCATTGACACTCTTAAAATCATCAATATCAATGAACAGCAGACCTAAATGCTCCTTGTTTTCTTCCTCCCAGGACGAGAAAAGCTTTGTCAAATAGTTGCGATTATACGTATTTGTTAAATGATCCATAAGCACGGCATTTTCTAATTCGGCCACATAGGAGAGGAAAGTAGCCATTGCTTCTAAAAGTCCTAATTCCTTCTCGCTAAAGTTATAGGGCTTTGGATCCAAAGCGCATATCGTGCCATAGCTTTTGTTTTCCTTTGATGTAATCGGAATACCAATGAAGGAGCATGGACCTAGCTGTTGCGTAACCTTCAAATCGCTAGTCATTGTATTTGTAGCTGTATTATCGATGAATAATGGTGCGGGGACGTCCTTATTCAGGACGAGACTGCAGTACGTTTCGGCAAACGGAGCAGTCCCTTCCGTAAGTAATACCTCCGAGCGATTAAATACCTTTAAAATATGGTTATGAACGCCATCATTTTTAGCTATGAACAATGTATTTGTACCGATAAAATTACGCATGACGTTAAGAACATAATCAGATGCTTCAACTAACGTTTGTGTCTCTTTGTTCATACACGTACACAACCTTTCTATCGGATATGCAGGACTTGGAACCTATCTTGCGAAAAGTATGACTCTAACAAAAAAAAAAAGATCATACCTAACTACTATAATACCAAATCTATTTGTCGAAAGATAGAATTCGCCTTGGTTACCGGTATATTGATGACCGCGGAGCGCATATCCTGTATTGTCATATTCGCCCTCAGCATTTCTTTTTATATTTGTCCAAAGGAGACGGAGTGGATGGGACCTTTTGCCGATGATTTATTGAAGGATAAGGTTGTTCTGGTTACGGGAGGGGCAACTGGACTCGGACGCGCTATGGGAGAGAAATTTATGGAGTTAGGAGCTAGACTGGCTATTGCAGGCCGCCGGGAGGAGGTGTTGAAGGACGCAGCCGAACACTTGAGCCGAGATAGCCGCCAAGTGTTCTACAAAAGCTGCGACGTACGAGAGCCCGCACAGGTCCAAGCTCTTATGGAGGAGGTTGAAGCTCATTTTGGAAAAATAGATGTCCTTGTGAATAACGCTTCAGGAAATTTCATCAGCCCGACCGAACTCCTTTCACACAGAGCGGTTGATGCGGTCTTGAATATCGTTCTGCACGGCACCTTTTATACAACTTTGGAGCTAGGGAAGCGATGGATCGAGCAAGGCCGGCGCGGGACGATGCTTAACATCGTCACCACTTACGCCTCTACCGGCTCGGGCTATGTCGTACCTTCCGCGGCAGCCAAAGCAGGCGTGTTAGCCTTGACAAGGTCCCTCGCCGTAGAATGGGCCCGTTACGGCATCCGCCAGGTTGCCATTGCGCCAGGTCCATTTCCTACTGAAGGGGCATGGTCTCGCTTATCTCCCACACCTGAACTGGAAGAGCAAATGATAAACCGGGTTCCGGTCAAGAGGGTCGGCAATAAAGAAGAGCTTGCTAATCTGGCAGCCTATTTAATCTCTGATTATGCTGGCTATATTAACGGCGAGGTCGTCACCATCGACGGTGGAGAATGGCTGCAAGGCGCCGGCCAATTTAACAGTCTCACAGCTGTTGCTGAAGAACAATGGGAGCAGTTAGCTCAATTGACCCGCAAGGGCAAGGGATAGCAGCTCAAAAGAGCGCAGCCGTTTCTCGTAATCCGGAATCATGGTTACAAGCATCACTTCCTCCACATCATATTGAAGAGATAGCTTCTCCAGCCTGGATAAAATATCTTTCGGAGCTCCAATCAGCAGCTTTCGATCCATTGGAGCAGCCTTCTCGTTCGCACCACCCTCGCTTTGGAATAAAGCAGTGCCGGAGGCTGCAAGCTGCTCAGCCTCTTCAGCGGACTCGGCGCATATGACGCCAACCGTGACGATTACCTTTGGAACAGCGCAATGGCTTGAGGGCGTGAAGGCTTTCCGGTAGCTTTGTACGACCTCCACCCCATCCGTGTCACTCATAAACTGGCCGAATACGTAGCCCATGCCATATTCAGCCGCGTAAGCAGCGCTTCTGCTGTTTGTTCCTAGCAGCCACAGCTCAGGCGGCACCTTGGGCGAGGGGCGGGCGTTTATCGCTTGTCCTTCGAACTCATAAGTCCCCTCCATCAGCTCGGTCAAGCCTTTGAGTGATTCCGGCAGCCGCCTTACATTCTCAAGAAAATTACCGCTTAAAGCCATGCTCACTTGAGCCGAACCGCCTGGTGCCCGGCCCAAACCCAAGTCAATGCGACCCGGATATAAACTGGCCAGCAGGTTAAAGCTCTCCGCTACCTTTAGCGGTTTATAATGGGGAAGAAGCAGCGCGCCGGAGCCGATGCGAATATGTTTCGTTCTCGCTCCAATATGGGAAAGCAGCACCTCCGGCGAGGTGCAGGCAAGTCCCTGCATATCATGATGCTCGGCCACCCAATAACGGTTATACCCCAGCCTTTCGGCTGATTGGGCTAGCTTCACCGCTTGTTCCAAAGCATCGGCGGCATCTGCATTGCCGAATACCGGAACAAGATCCAATACGCTAAGCTTCAACGAATGAGCAGTCATGCTTCCACCTGCTTTCGGTCCTGCTTCACGACTGCGTCACTCTTCCCAAGCGCGGATTTCGATAAAACTCGATCATATCGATGAAGGTAACCTTGAAGTAACGCTCGACCTCCTGCAAATCATACATCCGGCCATGCCCATCGTCTTTAACTGCGAAAACAACATCATGACGAAGTACATCCGTAATCATTTTGCCGATAAACTGGTTCTCGAATTCGGCAAATTTCTTCTTGAACTCCTCGCTAAATTGTAAAACATCAACGTAAGATCGCTCAACCATGGCGTTTACCAGTGTCAATTCCTTCTCATCTTTGCGAACAGCAGTATAGTAATTGCCTCGATCGTCCTTAATGAGGTCCGTAATTAATTCAATATTCATGGGTCAATTTTCCTTTCTTCTTGTCATATGTAGTATCATCCCCAAAAAGAGAGCCCTCAAATCTGTATCGCTCGGTTTTTTGCTGCTCAATCATCATCACTAAATAATTTTGAACCTATTTAACAACCCGGGCATCCGAGGAAACAAATACCTCTTTATCCTCTTCCATTCTTAGATAAGTAATCCTGTCCACGTTGTATTTGCTCCATAATAATCATCCATTCGCTCGTTGTAGGCTGAGGTTCTAACTATTCTATCATACGAAAGATAGATTATCAGCTTCCTATTTCTCGAGCGCCCACGCCTTCTCCGCAGCGGACTCATACGCTAAGGATAGGTATTCAATGGGGAGGAGGACGCTGGTGAACGTTTTCCTGGATGACAAGAGGCGCTGCCCTTCCGTTTATATGCCGGCGAGAAGCGCCGACGAATGTATCCGGTTGATCAAATCCGGAAGCATCGATACACTTTCTCTCGACTATAATCTTGGCCGCGGGAATCCGACCGGATATACAGTAGTCGAATACATGACGGACCACCGAACATACCCCCGGCGGATTATTATTCACAGTGCAAGTCCGTCTGGCAGAGCGCGCATGTACCGGCATTTGAAGAAGCATAAACCCAGCGGCGTCCAGCTGCTGATCCGTCCGCGTCCGTCCGCGCGCGGTGCAGCAAAATAAAAAAACGGAGCCTGCACATGCGCGCGGCTCCGTTTTTCCGTTCATCCGCTAGTGAGGAATGAACATAACTTTTTTTTCAGATACATAAGCAATTACTAATTAGAGAGCGCTTCTCCTTGCTCTTGAATAACATAATGATGATCCGTTGAAGCCTCTTCAATGTGGCCGTATGCCCAATGTTTTGCACTGACGTCTGTCCACGATGGCGTTGTTACACCTGTTAATGGTCCCCGGTTCAACAGACGATTGAATAACGTTACCGTTTCAGCGCGGGTGGTATTCGCTTTTGGACGGAACGTTCCATCCGTATAGCCGGTAATCAGGCCTGCTTGATTCGCAGCATTGATAGCATCGCGCGCCCAGCTGGTCGAAATGTCCAAGAAGCGATCAGCTCCATTACCTTCAACCTGCTTAAGACGAGCTGCAAGACTTGCCATTTCTTCCCGAGTAATCGGTTGTTTCGGCCGGAACGTACCGTCTGGGTATCCGTTCATCATATCCGCTTTCGTCACGGCGGCGATTTCATCCGCGCTCCAATTGGTGCTGCTTACATCCGTATACGCGATTTCCGAACCGGTTAGATCCGCATCAGCAAGCTGATAGATCCGGAACAGGATAGCGGCTACTTCCTCACGGGTCACATTCCGTTCAGGCATAAACACGCCGCCCGGATAACCTTCAATATACTTCATATGTTGACCTGCCGCTGTAGTAACTGTAAACGACACGCTTTCCGACTGCTTGGATTCCACGCCGTTAACGACGGCCGTAACCGTCAAGATATAGGTTTTGCCTGCAGCAAGTCCCATTACATTATAACTGGAATCTTTTACATTGGAGGCATGAAGAACACCATCAACGTAAATATTATACGATGTCGCTCCCGGTACCGGATTCCATTTCAATGTGACACCGCTTTGATCTGCCTGTTCGGCAGTTACTCCAACGGGACTAGCCGGCTGCTGCGGAGTAACGACAGATGATCGGTTATTCTCTTTAAATTGGATAATCTGAAATCTACTGAACTTTTCGATCTCAATTTCAATGCCTGTCGGCTCACCGGCTTGGTTAAATACGATATCGCCTGCAAGCAGCGCTTTCGTACCGTCGCTATGCTCAATAAATACACGCAGGCTGTTTAAGAAATCGTCACGGCTTTGAGCCGTATCGGAAGGCACTTCAATATCCTTTAACGGGAATACTACCTTCGTCTTGAACCCTTTATAATTCGTTTCAATCTTCCTCGGGTGGCTTAAGACAACAATTTCCTTACCCGCTGCAGCTTGATGTACGAGCGGATTCACATGAACTTGGGTCAATGCTTGTCTCTGTTCCGTCTCTGTCATGACAGGTATGATCCGGAAGTAAAGATCGTACCCCTGCTCGCTCAGCTCGGCAAGTACACTGCTTTGTAAACGAATGGATGCCTCTTCGGTTGCAATTTCAAGGTTTGCATTCCGTCCTGCCATCGTCGATACCGATGAACCCGGAATTTCGAATGCCATTTCATCCGATTTATCGTTTACAGGCTGATCCATTAAAATGGTTACAATGCGGTTACGGTCATCAGGATCCGTTGGATTGATTCTCTCGGTTAAAGAATTGATTTGAGCGTCATCCATAATGATGGCATCCACTTTTCGGCCGTCATCCAGTGTCGTTCTTAAAACATTCACGAGCTCCTCTTTAAAGGAAGGAGATTCCGTATTACCTGTATTTACAGCAGATGTACGGTTGGTTTGTCTTGTACTCGATGCTGCTTTGTTCACGCTTTTGTTTTTAACAACAAGCAGGAAGCTTTTGGACACCGAAGCGTCTCCAACCGTAAGGGTTGCCGTTAAGATAACAGTAGCATCCTGTGTTTGCGGACGATTGACGTCGGCGTTTAATTTTCCGCTTACATCCAAGCCGCCAAAATCTACGACATTTTCATTATTGGAGGACCAGGCAATGGCTGCGCCGTAATCGCCAGTTTGCAGCAGAAGAAAGTTGGTCGTAATGCTTTCCCATGTATCGTCCGCCCCGAAACTAAATGCATTAGCGATCGTTAAATTTCTGGCCGCAGCCTTGACTGCTTCTGAATTCGACATCTCTTTCAAGTTTACGACGAACACCTTAGTAATTCTCTCCAACGGATTAGCAGGATTTTTTAATATTGCGGTAAGGGTAATCATCTGATCGCCTTGACCGGGACCCGGACGCATGACTTTTCCTGTTAACGGATCAATCATTCCTTCCGGTGTGGCGCTCCATTCAATATCAGAGCCGCTCTCGCCCTTTCTCGGCAAAAATACATTTTTCGTTACATGATTGGCGTCATCACCGGAGCCGAAAATAACTTCCAGCTGGTCGGCATCGTTTCTTAAATTAAAAGTGCTGGTACCTTTTACAAGCAGATAAAAATCTTTATCGCGGAAAAATCCGTCCATCGAAAGCCGTGCCGTCAGCCGTACTTTCGTATCGCCGGCTTTGCGGTTCACAACGCCGGCAGCGCTAACCACATCCGTATAATTGCTTGTCCATACAATATTCGTGCCGTTCGCGCCTGCTGCGGGCAGCGTTACATGCTGCGTAACGGAATCCGCATGATCGCCTTCCGCATACCCGATGGCGAGGAGATCCGCATCTTCCGCCAGCCATGTTTTTGCATCCGCCGGCAGAGCTTTGATTGTCAGTACATATAGTTTCGTTTGAACAACGTCGCCTCTTTTGATCGTTGCCGTTAAGTTAACCGTTTGATCTCTGTCTGCGTGCGTCGGCCTGTTTACCGTACCTGTTGCGCTAATGACATCTTCATTGCTGGATGTCCAGGTAATTTCGGTATCGTTCTCTCCTGCTTGAGGAAGGTTCAATGCTGTTCTTACGGCATTAGGACGTTCATTTAATTCTCTAATGACATCCCAGGTCAAAGACGACTTGTCTTCATTTACGGCTTGCTCATCCGTATCGATCATTTTCTTTACAGTGACTACAAACTCTTTTTCTACTGTAACGTCACCGCTTGCAATGGTCGCTTTCAAGGTGATCGTTTTGTCGCCTTCCTCGTATGCCGGTCTCGTTACGATTCCCGCTGTGCTGATCACAGCTTCGTTGCTGGAAGTCCAGACAATCGCACTGCCGTATCTGCCGGCCGTAATGAGGTCAAGCTCTGTTTTTACCTCATTTGGAATCAGATTGGCTTTTCTTATAAGCTCCCATGTCAGAAGGTCTTTATCCAGTGCAGCTAATGTTGAATCTTTTGGCGTGTCCAAATTAAAGTTATTTGACGTCATCGAAGCTTCCGCTCCGTCTACAATACTATGATCTGCAGTAATCGACGCAAACGCGGAAGACATATCTTTCTTTGTAGCTTTGCCCACAAAGGATACCTTCAGCTCGGTCGCACTTATTCGTACAACCGAAATCTCCAATCCCTCCGGCAAGTTGTTTACAACGATTCCGCCGGCTACATCTTCTTTAAATGTACCGTTCTTTAAAGAAACGGTTAAGGTCTCAGAAATGCTGCCATCTTCGTTATCGCCAATCACATCCGGAGATACCTCGATAATCGGCAGCGGCTCCTGGAAAAGAATCGCAAACGTATTGGATTCGATTCCTTCCGTCAACCCTTCCGTGAGAGGAGAAATAATTTGATTACCCGCGACACTTACTTGTGCGTCATATACACTCTCCGTCACACTATGGCCCGGTACATTTCCGGCGATGGAGATAGTGATTTGCGTACTGCTGGTCCGTTCCACACTTCCAACGCTTAATCCTGAAGGGAAACCGATCAGATTCACATCGCTTGCGCTAATGCTTTCT
The DNA here is from genome assembly GCF_049725345.1 of Paenibacillus praedii. Taxonomy (NCBI): domain Bacteria; kingdom Bacillati; phylum Bacillota; class Bacilli; order Caryophanales; family Paenibacillaceae; genus Paenibacillus; species Paenibacillus praedii. The sequence continues at coordinate 17,662 of NZ_JBMWAM010000024.1, forward strand.
CCGAAGATGCCATTTACCAGATTCATGATCAGCTTGTCCGACACACTTCCATCATTCAGGTCAGATTCGAACAAAACAGGCGTCTGTACCGTTAGAAGCGGCTCCGCTTCCTCAAAATTGATTTTGAACGTATTGGTCGTTAACGGTGCATGGCTGCCTGCAATTTTTTTGGAATTGATGGTAACAGTTGTATTAAAAACATCATTCAAACTGTTTGCAGTTCCCGTAAAATCAATTTTGATTTGGGAGTCCGACACTCTAGTAACCGTTGTGTCCAAGCCTTCAGGCAAATGGTTGACAAACACATCGGCAGCGGCAATGTCAGCGGCAAACTTGCCGTTGGTTAACGTAATATTCAAGGAATCCGTAATAACCCCGGAGCCGTATACGCTTTCGGACACAACACCGTTGTCAGCAACTATGCGGGCCGGATCGATAAACGTGATATTAAACGTTTCGCTGGTGAGTCCTTTCGCCGCATCCACCAGATTTTCCTTCCCAATCGAAACGGAAGCATTTTTCACCGAAAATTCACGGTTATGCCTGACGGCGTTGCCTGTGAAACTAATTTCAATTTCCGTACTGCTTTTTCTAACAAAATCAAAATCCAATCCTGGAGGAAGATTGTTGATTCGAATACCTGTTTTATCAAGCTCTTCTTTAAACTCGGCACCGCTGATTACAACCTTCTGTTTTCCGGTTAACGATCCGTCATTGTTAGACGATTCTACGATTTCTGTAGCGCTTCCGCCTTCGCCGATGATAATCTCGGCTTCTACCTCGGAAAAATCACGCTCATCCAAGCTGGTAAAGTAGACAAAGCTTTTACTTTGAGAGGGAGCCAATTTTGCGGAATCCCATGTCAATGTAATGCCAATATCATCTTGTATTGTATTTCCTTTTGCGCTTGGTGTGTCGTAAGCTGCCGCTTCATACGGATCTGTATTGATAAAGCCAAATACCGATGCGACAGCCCGCGGATCGCTGGAATAAAAGAAAAAAGGAATTCTTGAATTGAACGCTTTATACATCGGATCATTGTTATCGAAGGTTTCTGCCTTCACTACCGCTCTGCCGTCTTCGGCTACCGTGTGAGTAACGGTGTTCGCAGTACTGTAGGAGCCTCCCTGAAAGACCGAATTATCCGGATCAAGGCTTCGCATAAAACGGGCGCTTTCATAGGTTTGATCAGACAAGTTTTTGATCGTAACTTCATTCCGGTAATACTTGTCATTGACCTTAAAGCTGATGACCTGAGTGATCTCCATCTTACCCGCCCACGTCGAGACGACTGTTGCCTTCAGGAGGCCATTCTCCAGGTCAGAGTTATTCGTAAGCGTAGTAGGCATTTGCTTTGTGTTCATGAGGGATGAATTGGATTGGGCAAAGGTGCTGCCTCCAACCTTGTAGCCAACAGCAAAACGCTCTTCCGGCGTTCCGGGCAAATAATAATCGACAGGCTTATCAAGACCTTGCCCATAGCCATCGTGGTCGGCACTCATGCCTACACCCGGATTTTTATCCGTCCCCCGGAAATTGGCCGGTTTTGCGCCTTTAGTGCCGAAATCACCCCAGTTGCTGATTCCTAGCTCGATATAATTGCCGCCCAGGAACAGTTCCGTTCCTCCCTCGCCGCCAAATACAGCCCGGGCACCGCCTATAGCCGATGCCTGCGTAGTTGCCGGAAGGACTGGAAAAAGAGAAACAATCATGGCCACAATAACTAACAACGATAAGCTTCTTTTCATTTTTCTCATGTCTCCGCTTCTAAACATAGTAGTTAACATTTACGTTCTACCATTCTAGTGCAGGACGCTGAACAAATTCTGAACATTTTCAACAAATTTCGACATAAACATAAAAACTACCCTTATAATAACAGGTAGTTTTGTTCAATCTGAACTATACAACATAGCTGTGAATGAGTTCCTCTGTTTCTTTTTCAGGCGTTTCACCCATCTCTGACCAAAGCTGCTCTTTCAGTCTAAGGTAAACCTCGACCGCTTGTCTTTCTGCACCCAATTGAAGGTAAAAGCTTATCAATTCCCTGGAATATCGCTCCTCGAACGGATCCATTTCAATCAATTTATCCATCATGTCTTTAAAATAATCCGGCCTGGCCAACCTATTGTCATGCCGGAACGCTGCCCCTTCCAGTAATCGTTTAAACTTTTCCTTTATTTTTTCCTTATGCGGAATCGACCAATGATAATCCTCTCCGTCAAGGTAGTCGTTCCGATATAAATCAAGCAGCTTAACGAAGCTTTCTCTGTTTGGTTTAAAGAAATTTATTGCCTCTAGCAGTGATTCCACATCGCTTGTCTGATCGATACGAATGCAATAGCGCTCATCCTGATAGACAATCGGATTATCATTCCCTTGTATTTTCAATTCTTTCCGCAGTTTATAAATGCTCGTGTGCAGCAGAATCGATGCCTTCTGCAACGATTCCTGCGGCCATAAATCTTCAATGATTTGGCTTCTGTGCATCGGGGCTGCATGGTGCAGCAAATATGCGCACAGCTCCTTCACCTTTCTTGTCCGCCACTTCAATGGCTGACCCTGAGCGTCATACAGATCAAAATGGCCCATAAAACGCGCTCTAAACCCGCCGTTATAAGGAACAGAAGAAGTGTATGTCCTCCTTCTTTTCAATATCATCTCGATCGTCCTTCTTAATCTGTCTTGTTCAACAGGCTTTAAAATATAATCAAGAGCGTGGACATTAAAAGCATCCAGCGCATACTGGTTATACGCGGTGACAAAAACGATATCCGCATTCATGTCGTACTGGGTTAAGCGTTCGGCAATCTCAATGCCGTTTGCATTCGGCATTTCGATGTCCAGAAAAATAATGTCCGGATTCAAGTCTTTAATCTGTTCCATACTGGCATTGGGATTCGTAAATTTTCCCGCAATCTGAACCCCGCCGATATCCAGCAATAGTTTTTCCAGCAGGCTGATCGCCAGCACCTCATCATCTATTAAGACAGCTCTCAGAATAATCACTCACTCTTCAATTTGGATTATAGTATGGCATTGTAATCGTAATCGTTGTGCCCTTATCCGGTGCACTCTTCACCAGGAAGGATGCTTCCGGGTGCTGATGAATCCGCTTGGAGATGTTTAACAGCCCAACGCTTCCAAGATCGTGACTGGAAAATATTTGATGCACTTGCTCCTTGGACATACCCGCCCCGTTATCTTCAATTTCAAATACGGCCATTTTTCCAGCTCGTTGAATAGTCAGCTTCACCTTGCCGTTATTGCCTTTCTTAATCACGCCATGCCGTATCGCGTTCTCCACAATCGGCTGCAATAGCAGCGTAGGGATCAGGCAGTTGATGCCGGTCTCCTTCTCCAGCTCAAAGGTGAATTGCTCCGGATAACGCGCTTTTTCAATTTCAACGTACGTATGAACCAGGAAGAGCTCCTTCTCCAGCGTCACGAGCCGATTCGTATTGCTGAAATCGAAGTTTCCTCTTAAAAAGGCTGCGAAACTCGTAATCATGCTTCTTGTTTTATCAATATCCATATAGCTTAATGATAGAATGGAATTTAACACATTATATAGAAAGTGAGGCTTAATCTGCGCTTGTAAAAACGCCACCTCCATCGATACCGCTCTTCGCGCCGATTGTTTCAGCATAATCAAATTGCTGATTCTAGCTTTCAATTCAAGCGAATCGAACGGTTTATGCAAAAAATCGTTGGCGCCGGATTGGAAGGCTGCTACCATGTCCGCCGGCAATATAGCCGCTGTCAGCATGAGAACAGGCAGCTCCGGCAAAGTATAGGTTTCTCTTATTTTTTGGCAGGTCTCATAGCCTGACATTCCCGGCATCATAATATCAAGAAGAATTAAGTCCACATCGGCATGTTCGGTCAGCTGCTTCAGCACATCCACCCCATTGTTCACTCCGATGATATAATAACCCTCCGGTTCCAGCGTTTCGATCAGAACTTTAAGATTCGTATCGTCATCGTCCGCTATAATCACTTTTTTTCCTTCCGGATCTCCCGCTATAACAGGAAAGTCAGAATAGCCTGTCTGTTCATGGGCAGCTCCATAATGGATGTTTTCGCCCATATGCTCCACTTTTTCTCCCGCTGGCACAGAAGGAATCCGGAAGATAAAGGCAGATCCCTTGTCCGGCTCGGATTCGGCCCAAATTTCTCCGCCCTGCAGCTCGACCAGATGCTTGGAAATACTTAGTCCCAGACCAATGCCTTGCTTATTTTGCTCCAAGGTGCCTGACTGCCGGTAAGGATCAAAAATAGATTCAAGCTTATCTCTCTCAATCCCATAGCCCGAATCTTTTACGGAAACCGTGATGAAGCCGTTTTTCTCATAAGCTGTAATTTCAATAATACCCTGTTCCGTATGCTTAATCGCGTTATCGATCAAGTTATATAATATTTGCCGCAGCCGGTTTTCATCCGCTCTCACATAAGGCAGATCGCGCGAAACCCCATTTTTGATCTCAATCTTTTTTTGCAGCATGTACGAAAATACTTCTGTGACCATATATGTATTGGTAAAAAGATCGACATTTTTGATTTCGATACTCAACTCACCGTATTTCAGCTTTGAGAGGTCCAAGATATCATTGACCAGTGCGGATAACCGCTTGGCGATGTCGACAACCCAATTTACTTTCTCGATCTGCTTTTTTGTGAGAGAGCCGCTGTCCGAACGGCTAAGCATGGATTGTAAAATCGCAATCATCCCGTGGAGCGGCGTACGAAATTCATGCGACGTTTTGGCCAGAAATTCATCCTTGAACTGGTCCGCCCGAATCAGGAGTTCGGAAAGCTCCTTATTTTTATTGAATGTATCTGCAAACCGATGTGCCATAAATAAAGAAAGCATAAGCAGATAAATATACGGCACAAATGGAGGAAGCGCATTAATGTTGAGATTGGCGATCAGATTTAAAGTTCCCGTTAGAAAATACAAGATCATAGTAAAGGTGCCTAGCATTAGGTACACGCTGCCGGTCGTGCGGTTCAGGATTGCCCTGACTTGAATAAATAGAATTGTCAGGATGATCATTATCAAGTAGATAAAGCAAACGACTTCCAACATGGAGTTTATACGTATAGGCAGGAACATCGAACACACGAGCAGGATGCCGGCTATCGTTAAGCCTTTCACTGCCTTTTGGGCGGAAACCGGCTTTAAGGAAAAGTGAAAATATAACAGCAAAAAAAGCCCGATCAGCAGAGTTGATATGCCTTGAAGCCTTAAGAACAAACCATACGGCATAGCCTGAAGCATCAGGTGCAATATTTTTTCACCGTGAGTCGCGGAATAGCAGACCATTGCAAAGCAAAAAAGCGAAAAAAACAATAAATGGATATCCCTGCGAAGATGCGCGTAAAATCCGAGAAAGTATAGTCCCATGATCATGAGGGAAGCGATCATAATAAAATCATAGGCCATCGCTTTCTCTCGAAACCGGTTGATGCTGTCCGCATCCCCCAAATAGATAGACGCAACGATGCCTCCGCCGGAAGCATAATCGAAATTGGCTGCATGCACAACCAATTCCAGCTGATCATCTCCGTTATGAAAATAGGCAACATAGGGCGTATTGTGCGGTATATAAGAAGAACGGTCGCGCTTTGGCATCCCGCTATGTCCAATCAGCTCTCCGTTCGCATAGATTGCGTTGGACATGCGGATATTTGTCGTTTTAATGCCCCAAACTTGATTATTGTCCGGCAGCTTTATGCGCAATCGATAGCTGGCACTCGTGTAAAGAGGGACCTTTTGTCCTTCAAGCTTGTACTTTGACCACAGCGAAGGAACAGGCACATAGATCTTCCCCTCCCCTTCCCTATTGAAATATGCTGTATCCACCAAAAAGCCGGGCACAAACTCCCACTCGCCGTCTAATGCGATCGGGTCTTTCCCCGCAAAATGATAACCGCTTAAGTCAAGTAATCCTTGATTGGCCTTGGGAGTCTTTTCTTTTTTCTCGGTTAGTACGGATACCCCTCCCCACAGCAGAACGGGAATCAGCAGAATGCTAAATATAAATTCCAGTTTAATTTTCATAGCATTACCCCGTTGTTCGACAAACTTCTACTTTTTTATACAAGATTACCACAAAAAATTAGAAAGAAGCACCATTATTCGTAAAAAGCGAACAAGGTAGCATTCATTAGAGGCAGAACGGCGACAACTCGCATGCGGCAGAAACGTTTTCTAATCAGTTTGGGACGTGACACCCGATTCATTCTAATTAATCCTGCCAATCAGGTGAAAAAAAAGGCCGCCGGTTATGCCGGCAGCCTCGTCCTGATTGTTTATGAGCTACTATGAAAACTTCCATTTTAACACTTAGTTGCACTTGCTATAGCCGCACTGACTACACTGCTTACAGCCCTCAATATTAATCAATGCAGCGGCGCCGCAAGACGGGCAAAGATCCTTGGAGCTTAAGTCGTTAATAAGCTTTCCGTCAACCGGCTGTTCGAACATAGCGTATTGCGCATAGCCACTAGTAGCCGTTAAAGCATTAACCGCATGCTGCTCCCCTTCCCTTCCAATATGAAGCTCCAGCGACTTAGCCACTGCATCGGCAATGGACTCCACCCGATTCACGCCGAAACCTATTGCTCCGCTTCCGCCGATGCCCTTCAAGTGCTTGATCAGCAGCTTCACTTTGCTGCCGTGGTCGCCATAACGAAGAAAAAGCGAGCAGACCCTCCCAAGCGCCTCGGCCATCGCGAAAACATCCGAGCCTGCTTTGCCGACATTCAGGAAAATCTCGGCCGGCGTGCCGTTCAAATCATTAATTGTGATATAGGCCATACCGAACGGCGTATTCACCTTATATGTCGCGCCTCTTAGCACTTGCGGCCTACGCTTGTATTGCTTGTCAACCACCTGATCGGCATGAACGGCGGGAATGGCCGACTCAACCGGTTCGGAATCAAACCCGACATAATCCTCAACCTGCGAAGCCGTGTTTCCTGCATCCACAGTCTCACCGCCGGCTTCATTGCTTTCTTCCTTCTTTGTCGACAACACCTGCTCATCCCGACTGCCGTCCCGATAGATCGTTACGCCCTTGCAGCCTAGCTCGAACGCTAGCTCATACAGCCGCTCGGTTTCTTCCACGGTAAAATCAGCGGGACAATTCGCCGTCTTCGAAATTGAGCTGTCAACCCACTGCTGAATCGCGGCCTGCACCCGGATATGATCCTCCGCTGACAAGCTCATGGCGGTCACGAAATATTCCGGCAGCTCCGCGCCTGGATGCGCATCCTTCCATTCCTTCGCAATTGGCACGTACTGCGTATCGAAGCCTAGCCTGCTTTGACGGTAATATTCGAAAGCAAAATACGGCTCAATCCCGGTGGAGGTGCCAACCATGGTTCCCGTGCTGCCGGTCGGCGCCTGCGTAAGAACCGTCACATTCCGCATGCCATTTTCTACAACAGCCTCTCCAATTTCCGGAAACCCGGCTATCATGTGCTTCATAAAACCGCTTTGAACAAATTTATCGGCATCAAACGCCGGGAACGAGCCTTTCTCTGAGGCGATCTCCGTCGAGGCCAAATAAGCCTCACGGGCCATAAAGCCGTACAGCTTATCCAGAAAAGCCAGCGACTCCGGGCTTCCATATCGAATGCGGAGCTTGATCATCAGCTCGGCAAGCCCCATCGTGCCAAGTCCGATCCGGCGTTCCAGCATTTGGTTCCGCTCATTCTCCTCGAAGTGATACGGCGTCTTATCGATGACATTATCCAGAAAACGAACCGACCAGCGCGTCACCTTGGCAAGCTCATCCCAATCGACATCATGCTTTGAAGAGTCATAGAACTTAGACAGATTAACGGCGGACAAATTACAGACGCCCCAGCCGGGAAGGCCCTGTTCTCCGCAGTTATGAACAACCATGCCGTTAGCTATTAACGAATGAGTGACTGGCTCTGTCACATCATATACTTGCACGAATTCATCAACCGATACGGAAACCACTTTAGCTATAAACTTCTCATTTTTACTTGATTTATGTGAAATTCTTTCAAGAGCTTCTTGTTTTCTTAGTAAATATTTAAATCCGATTTCCTCTTTAAATGTATGAATATTGTTACCTGACAATATCAATTCGTAAAAAGGTCTAGATTCGCAAGAACGATGCTCCCCATTATGATTTAGAGAAGAAAGAGCTTGTTGCTGTCTCTTATTTCTTTTACAGATGTGACCGTGTATTCCAAAGTTCAATAATAAAAGCTGAACATCCTGCAGTAATTTTAAGGATGATGCTGCAAGGCGTACCGAACGATGCATAACATCATTTTCATATACAGTTCCATCAGCACTGAACAATGCCTGTAGATAAGCAGCAACTGTTTCCTTAGCTGCTGTAAAGATACAAGCAGGAACTTCCTTATCGTAGGCAGGTACAGCTTTCACACCTAGGTCCATTAACTTCTCACGAAATGCCCTCCGCCACCAATATATCTGGCTAGTTCCATTTTTCCTCGTGAACAGCTTTGCTTCTGCACCGCTTAAGTTTTTCCCTGCTTGGATTATATGCGGAATGATTTCAGAATCGTCTTGGCCGAAAACCATACCAATATCACCGCGACTGGAAAGCCATCCGTCACCGGTTAACCAACCTAAAAACATTCCCCATTGCTCGCCTAGCTGATCCCGTTCAACAAACAAGCCTTTACCAGATTGAATATAAACGACGTCTTTTGGCTTAAGCTGCTGCGCCTCCCTCCAGCCTTCTGCGGTATAAATCCGATGCTCAGGTGTAACTTTGAGCTCCATTCCGTTATTTAACTCAATTTTGAGCGTTTGCTTTAATCCGGTTGGAAATACCGATCCGGAACGTATACTTGTTCCCGTAACTTCATAGGAATGGCCGCCAGCGACCTTGGCTTGCTGTACCAATCGTTCATCTGTAACTACGTTAAAGGACTGGTTTCCAACTTTCTTATACAAATCCTCTATTCTAATCAGTCCGAATTGTGTAGATATACGCGTATCTGGATGAAAACAAGGATTCGTACTAATAATCGGATTAAAATACCAGCTGTTCGACATTTGGTTGTAGTATTCCATGAACACGACACCAGGTTCAGCGGATTTCCATGCCGATTTAATTACGGTATGCCATATGTCTCTCGCGCGAACGGTTTTGTAATAAATAACTTTTTTACCAAGCCGCCGCCACTCCTCGAGGTCTCCTGTCCACAGCTCGTTATAGCCCTCTTCCTTCGTATCAGGGAAAACTAACTCCCAGTCCAGGTCCTCCTTCACCGCCTGCATGAAGGCATTGCTCACGCAAACGGATAGGTTCGCGTTCGTGACCTGTCCCATCGTCTGTTTCACCGTAATAAACTCCATGACATCGGGATGCCAGTCGTTAATCATCAGCATTAGTGCACCTCTTCGGCTGCCACCCTGCTCAATCAAGCCCGTTGTATAGCTGAACAAGCCTCCCCAAGACACCGCGCCGCTGGAGGAGCCGTTCACGCCGGCAACAATGGAGCGTCTCGGTCGAAGCGAGGACAGATTCATACCGACACCGCCGCCGCGAGCCATAATTTCCGTCATTTCCGCGAGCGTCTTCATAATGCCTCCTCTGCTGTCCTTCGGTGATGGGATCACATAGCAGTTAAATAACGTCAGCTCCTCGCTCGCGCCCGCACCCGCCGCAATCCGTCCCCCGGGAACAAGCTTCCAGTCGTCCAAAATGTATCTGAATTTCTGCTCCCAATCCTTCTGCGTCTCTGCGCCGCTCTCCACAGACGCCATCGCTCCCGCCAATCGGTCCCACATCTCCTCGGGTGTTTTCTCAATCGTAAGCGAAAGCTTATCCACACTCGAATCGATAAGATCGCCGCTGCTAAGCCGCACCTGCACAGCATTACCCTCGCGGGCTATGACTTCTCCGACCTCTTTTGCCGGAAACTTCGGATCATCCTTCGTCAGAACAAGGACGACATCACCAACCTTTGTCCCGCTTGTATCCGCATTTTTCCAAGCATACCGATCCAAAAAGATTTTTTCGCTTAGTCCCTCGAGTCGTTTCCCGCGCGTAGTCTCCATCGTCTTTCATTCCTCCTTCATTTGTTTGAAGCTTCCCTGTACTACACCTATCTACCACAATATATTGTGTTTTGAATCGATTATAGCATACTATATATCGTTATCCATCCTGCTTAATGGCTAAATAGAACTGCCCATTCTCTGTAGTCTGTCTCGCTCACTCTTTGGCTTGTCAGCTCTCTTTTTTGGGCAGCTTCTTATTATTATTGAACGATAAGGAAATACTGATTACTACTTATCCCTTATACTGCGGAAGGAGCAGCATCCGATGTCAAATCCCAATACGCCGCAGGCTGGCTTAGCAGACGCTAACACATCCATAACGGTACGAAAGCTTCATCCTCTTGTAGATTTGCAGTGTGACCGCACCTGGTTCGACGAGCTTCAAAACCGCTTGACACACAATGGTCCATGGGATAATTGGACCTTATATCAGCTTACTATGGAGGCTGAGCAGGCAAAACGAATCGAAAGCTTCGAGCAATTACTATGCCTCCGCTCGCTGCCATCGTTTGAGCCGATGCCTCATCAAATCAGCACTGCACGAAAGGTCGTCCATGAAATGGGCGGGCGCGCTATTCTTGCGGATGAGGTCGGGCTCGGCAAAACGATAGAGGCCGGCCTTGTGCTTAAGGAATATATCGTTCGCGGCTTAGCCAAACGCGTGCTTATCCTCGTGCCTGCGTCTCTCGTGCTGCAATGGGTTCGGGAGCTGAATCAGAAGTTTGGCATCTCAGCCATCGCCCAGAAGAAGGAGCATACGTGGGGCTACGACGTTGTTGTCGCTTCAATCGACACTGCCAAGCGTGATCCGCACCGCGAGCTTGTGCTCAGCACCGATTATGACTTGATCATTATCGACGAAGCCCACAAGCTGAAAAATAAGAAAACGACGAACTACCAGTTCGCTAATTTGCTGCGCAAAAAATATTGTTTACTGCTTACCGCAACCCCTATACAAAATGATCTTGATGAGCTCTATAATTTGATCACCCTGCTCAAGCCCGGCCAGCTTGGCGGACAAAGCGATTTCGCGGCTAACTTCGTCGTTGATAAGCGTTTGCCAAAAAATGAAGACCAGCTGCAGGAGGCGCTCTCAACCGTTATGATCCGCAATCGGCGCGGGGATGGCGGCATTCATTTTACAAAGCGTTTTGTCAAAAATGTTCCGCTATCTCTTTCTGAAGACGAAAAGGCGCTGTACGATGCGGTCACCGGCTTCGTGAAGGAGCGTTATGAGGAAAGCGGCGGCGATATGACGAGCATGCTCTCGCTCGTTACGCTGCAGCGCGAGGTGTGCAGCAGCCGGGATGCCGTGTTCTTAACGCTCGTTAATTTGTTTAAGAAGACAGCGGAAGACTCGCCGATTCGTCCAAAAATATGGGAGCTTGTCGAGAAGATCAAAAACATCAAAGCAAATACGAAAGCCGAGAAAGCGATGGAGCTTGTCAAGTCATTCAACGACAAGGTTATCATTTTCACAGAATACCGGGCTACGCAGGAATATTTGCTGCAGTTTTTCCGTGCGCAAAATATGGTCGCCGTCCCCTATCGCGGCGGGATGAACCGAGGCAAGAAGGATTGGATGATGGATCTATTTCGCGGCCGCGCTCAGGTACTTATCGCAACAGAAGCGGGCGGCGAAGGCATCAACCTTCAGTTTTGCCACCATATGATCAATTTCGATTTGCCCTGGAATCCGATGAGAGTCGAGCAAAGGATCGGTCGCGTCCATCGTCTTGGCCAAAAGGAGGACGTGAAAATTTATAATTTGTGCACGCTTGGCACGATCGAAGAGCATATCGTCAACCTGCTGCATGAGAAAATCAATCTTTTTGAGCTTGTGATTGGCGAGCTGGATCATATTTTGGAGAAGTTCGAGAAGGGCGATGGCTCATTGGAGCAGAAACTCGCCAAAGTACTGCTGGAAGCGGGCAATGACTCGGCTTTGAAAGAGCAGCTGAACCAGCTGGGCTCCTCGCTCAGCCGCATTCGCGATGAGGTCCAGACCGGGCATAATCCATACGCACCCGCTCCTGATCTGGTTGTTAATTTGGATACGCTTGGAGAAACCGTGGAGGTGAAACCTTGAACGAGAAGCAGGTCCACAAATTCGTAAACCGTTACCTGGAAGCGACCGAATGCGCAATTTTAGAAAAATCACCTTCACATTTCACCGTTAAGCTCTCCCCGCATGCAGACCGCGAGCTGACGAATCGTCCCTATTATTGGAGCTTCGTCGATCGGGTGGGCGCCGAGCCGGAGACGATGACCTTTCTGTTCGTTACGGACAAGCAGAAATACGACGCTGTCGAAGAGAGCAAAGCCGCACAGAAGGCGGCCGAGCTGCAAGACCCGGCCCTTACCGCACAGGATAATGCGGCGAATGCGGCACTGGGCCGTTCGCTAGGCTTTATACATGGCAGCCTAGCTGCGCCTGCTCGCGTGCCTCGCGAGGATTTATATTTTGGCGCGCGCAAGCTGGACCAGCTCTTCGATGCGGCGAAGGCGAAGGGCAGCTTCGTCTATTTATTTCAGGAGCCGGACAAACGCAATAGCAATCCCTTCAGCTCCACACCTTATACCGCATGGATCGGCATTAATATGCGCGTTGAGTTTGCATGCGATCGAAAACGGGAAGAAATTCATTGCTTTGGCGTGTCCCTCGCCACAGGTCAATGCGTGGAGCATTTTTACGATCGGCTGCTTGATCACAAGCTTACGCCGCGGCTTCCTCCCAACATACATGTGACCAAGAACGGGATCTCCTTCAATAAAGCGCTTGGGATCGTCGAGCAGGCGCTAGAGCGCAAGCTGCGCAGCTATGATTACAGCTGGGCGGCGGACGCTTCCGCTAGGCTGGAGGAGGAGCTGGAGAGAATCAGCAGCTATTACACTCCTCTTCTCAATCATGCGCTTGCGGAGAATAAACCGGTGATCGAGGAGCAGTTCAAGCAGCGGCAAGAGGAAATTCGTTGGCAATACCAGCCGCGCGTGACGGCATCCGCCATTAACTGCGGTATCTTTCATCTGGAAGGAATCGATTGACAAACATTAGACCTATTTCCAAGCCATACGTCAAAAAAAGGCGGTTCCCGGGCTGTGCCGCATGACAGGATGCTACAGCCTTCTTATAACTTGTCCCTTACAATGAAATGGAGGTGAATTTGATGAGAAAATTATTCGTAAAAATAACGGCTGCGTGCTTACTAGCCGCCATTGCGCTTTATGCCGGGGCATTGCAAGCACGGCAGCCCATAGCTGCTGCGCCCGCATCTGTCACACAGCCGCTTCAACAGCAAGTCCGGCATTGGGTGGACGAGCTTGCAGAGCAGCCTCATTTCACGGAATGGAAGCGGGCGTCCCTGCATATATCTCCCATTGGACCAGGAACGCACAGCTGGCTTGTACTTGTAAAACATAATAATGATACGATCGGCTACTTGGTTGTCAATGCCATCGAGCAAGGGGGTTACCAGCTAGGCGAGTACGGCACAGGCAACCATCCAATATTCGATCAGCAAACCTTATCGCGTTCAATCAAGCAGCTCGAGCTGATGCAGCCAGCTGAGCAGATCGAAGCGCTTTACGTACACCCTCTGCTCGCCGCATGGAAAGTAACAGTTAAGCAAGAAATATTTTATACAGACGCTGCAAGCGGAGAGCTGCTCCCTGTTCAGCCTGCCGACTGGCTTGCACAAGCCTCTGTTTCATTAAATCATCCCGATAAAGAGCAGGCTCCAGCAACCGCCAATTTGCTTAAGCACGTTACTTTATCCTCATTTGATCGTTTTGCGAAGCTGCCTTGGTTAACGAAGGAGCCGCTCCATGTGAATACCAGCTCTTACTCATCATTATTTAAAAGCTTGAACAACAAAGAACAGCTCCGCTATGCCGCTGAGCTGTTCGATGGCCAAATGCTGTATGTGTGGTCCGTCGTAGGCTACAATAAATGGGATAATGATCATCTTTACCTTGCGCTTGAGGAAGGATTAGATGGTACAGAACGCCGCTATATTCCCCTTCAGCTGCTGCTCGAGCTGGGACATTTTTACCGATGACGCTGCTCCATTCGACCACGCCACCATAACATCAAGCTCATCGGCCCCCAGCCGAACCACCGCGTCAGCCAAGGCTCTCTTCGTGCTTTGGCTGACGTTTTTATTTGCTTTCGTTCTTCCTTAGGGGTCTCCAAATAAGTTAAAAATTGCTCAGCCATATATTTCACATATTCGTCGCTCTTCGCCATGCTCTCACCCCTCTCCTTTTCATTATTGCTGATGCTATAAGCTTTCCCCGGCCGCTTCAAAAGTAAACATGCATGAGTTTCCCTCCAAACAGCCACGCTAAACCTAAATCACATGGATCTGGAGGCACACTTATTATGCTTCGTAAAATGATACTTGGCTTTATCGCGTTATGGATGGCAGGTGCCGCCAATGCAGCTGCGTCGGACAGTGCTTGGCCGATGCTGCCTGCAGCCTCTAAACAGGATTGGGTATTGCCCTCTACAGTAGTCATTATTGATGTTGGTCATGGCGGCGTGGATGGCGGCGCTTCAGCAGCTGATGTGCTGGAGAAGGATATTAACTTGGCTGTAGCCCGCAAGCTTTATTTGCTGCTTCGCAGCCAAGGAATCGATGCCGTCATGAATCGGACGGGCGATTACGCATTAAGCAATGACAATCGCTGGCATATTAGCCGCTCCAGACACCGCAAGGATTTATCGCAGCGAAGACAGCTTACCGAGGAAATCGAGAGCGAGCTGCTCGTTAGTCTTCATGTCAATTGGTCCAAAAAAAGCTCCCAGCGCGGTCCGCTTGTCCTCCATCAGAACCGCGGGGAGAGCGCATTGCTTGCCTTCTCCATTCAAGATGCGCTAAATCGCCTGCAAAATACTGCTTACCTTCCTCGCGAAGGAAATCCGTTTTATTTGCTCAAGCGTGTTAAGCAGCCTGCCGTCATTGTTGAAATGGGCTTTATAAGCAGCGATGCTGATCGCGCCATGTTAACCGATCCGCATCGTCAACAGCAGATTGCTGCTGCCATTGCATCAGGAATTAGGCAATATAAGTGGGTCGTTCATTGATTCTGGCATGAGCTCTGTCAGCTTTACGAATTGCGCGCTTTGCTGCATTACAGGAATAGACTGCTGAAGGACCGAGGCTGTCTTCTTCCCGGGTGGTCCAACATGTCCGATCGTAATGCAGCTGGTGTGCGATTCCAAATGCTTGCGAAGCACTCCGATTTGCTTGGAAATATGCTCCACCGTATAGACATCATCAAGAAACACATTATTAGACACAATCGGGACGTTAAGCTCTGCCGCAATTTTTGGCACTACCGTCTTGAAAGTCGTTCTACTGTCGAGGAAAAACAAGCCGCGCTCCTTACACACGCCAAGCACGATCCGCATCATCCTTTCATCCGCCGTAACCTTGGAGCCCATATGATTATTCATACCGATCGCATGAGGCACGTCATCAATGGCAGCCTCGACCCGCTTGCGAATTTCGGCATCGCTAAGGTCCGTCGTCAGCGCTCCAGGTCCAAGCCAGCTCTTCCGTCCTTTATTAGGCTCCATAGGCATGTGTACGATGACGTCATGTCCGAGCCGGTGCGCCTCCTCCGCATCCTGCTTCGTCGTCGGCATGAACGGCATAATCGCCGCCGTGATATGGATCGGCAGCTTCATCATCTCCGCCGTGCCGCTCATCCCGTTGCCAAAATCATCGATAACGATTGCGATGGTACGCTGCTTCTGTTGTTCTTCCGCAGCCGCAAGCTGTTGGGCTGGCTGAGCGCTTACCGTTCCATTGCCGGTTATGCTGCCTGTGCAAAGTACTGCGAGCATGAACAGCATTACTTTCAGAATCTTTCTGTCTCGAAGCTGCTTTACGATCACCTGATCGCCCTGTTCGTTCTTTCTATTGTCATCCTCATACTGCATACGCATAACTGCACACACCTCTCACTTTTTTACACTCATTGTTTGTGTTGAGCGTGCAAACTATGCTAAAAATATTTTATCAAGAAATAACTTGACTATGCGGGATGTCACATGATAAGATATTTTCTGTTGACACGTTATATGCGGTCGTGGCGGAATTGGCAGACGCGCTAGATTCAGGTTCTAGTGGTGTAACAGCCGTGGAGGTTCGAGTCCTCTCGACCGCACCAAATGTCACAGACCCCAGCTCATGAGCTGGGGTCTTTGTTCTTTTATACGATCTTTTATGTTAATTCAATGAGTAGCCGTATGGTGTTATTGTACTCACTAATACTGTAGAGCACAAAAAGGCCGTCCCTAAAGGACAGCCCATTCCTGCAATCTCTTAGTCAAATAAATCTCCGAAAACGTCAAGCACGGTTTTCTTCTTCTTGTAAGGGCGGCCATATTTGTCATAGCCATGTTTATTATGACCATAGCCTTGATTGCCATAGCCTTGCTGGCCTTGGCCTTGTCCCGATCCGTACACGGGTGGAGGTGTTGTGCCGTAACCAGGACCTCCCTGAGGAGCACCAAAGCTGCCCGGCTGCTGATTTCCATACCCTCCCTGCTGACTATTGCCATAAGGAGCGCCGCCTGCCGGCGGCTGCTGATAGCTGCCAAGCTGCTGCTGCATATCCCGAACACCCTGCATCAGCTTATCCAATTCTCCACGGTCCAGCCATACCCCTTTGCAATCTGGACAAACATCAATGAGGACATCGTCCTTCAACACCTCACGCATACGCACATCTTCACATACTGGACATTTCATTTCGCTGCACTCCTTTGTGATCATTTTATGAAATAAAGCTATTTTAGATTTATGTAGCATCCTCAATCGGGCTTGGGCGTTCTTCTGAGGCTGGCACGTAAGTATACTTCCGGCTCACCTTCACCACACGTCGATTCGGACGTCTAATCACGACCGTCGAATCGTCCCATGCAACAACGATACCGAGAACATCATTTTGTTCCATACCGTCCCGCACAACTCTCACCGTCTCACCGCTAATTCGGAATTGATCCAATTGTTCTTCATTAACCATATCGTTGCCTCCTGCCGCCATTTCTTTCGCTGCGTTACTATTGAAAAACCCCAATGATTGCTTGCGCAATGCATTGAGGTCCATTTCAATTCCCATTACCATTCATTCCGTTAGCCGGCATGCTCTTTCGCATCGTTGGTTTCATACCACTCATCCAAAACGCGCGAGGACATGACTCTCTTGCCGATATATTCGCTCTGACGGTCAGTAAATTGCTCCCGCCATTCAATAGATAACTCGTCGCACAGCTTCACAATCGTGAGCAGCTCAGACCAGGCTACATAGCGTTTGTACCAGAAAAACTGCGGATGCTCAATCATATAAGGATATAAATCATCAAATTCGGTGTGCTTGCAATCTAGCGCACGTTCAAAATGAATCTTCGCGTCACCCAATTTTGAATACATAAACTCTGCAGACATTTCCCCCATAACGTGTGCCTCCCCTCGATCATCTCTGTATTATTATAAGCGATAAAGATGGATGGGAAAAGACCATTTGTGCTGGAACATCTTACTCAAATTTAATTTCGCCATCATCAAGCGACGAAATACGTACGAGCGGCTCCACCCGAATGCCCTGCTCCCTAAGCGTTCTTCCGCCTGCCTGGAATGACTTCTCAACCACGATTCCGAAGCCGACAAGCGTCGCGCCCGAACGCTCAATAATTTTGATTAGTCCGCGTGCGGCATCGCCATTAGCGATAATATCATCAATAAATAGTACCCGGTCCTCTTGCGCTAGAAACTGCTTGGAAACCATAATATCAGTAACGATTCCTTTTGTAAAAGAAGGCACTCTCTCGACATAGGCGTCTGGGTCCGCGATCAGCGTTTTTTTGCGTCGAGCAAATACAAGAGGCACTCCCAGCACGTAGGCTGTCGCAAAGGCCGCTGGTATGCCTGAGGATTCAACCGTAATAACCTTCGTTATTTTCTCTTCTGCGAAGCGTCTTGCGAACTCCTGTCCCATTTCCATCGTCAATGCAGGGTCGACCTGGTGGTTAAGCAAAGCATCAATTCGAAGTACATCACTCGACAATACCGATGCTTCCGCCAATATGCGTTGTTTTAAGCTTTCCATCTTCCATAACCTCCACCAAAATCCTTTTCGTTAACGTACCATAGGTAAGGCAATAAGTGCAACCATATTGCTAAGTTCAATAGAGATCAGTACTGATTAGGAGCAGTACTTAGCAAAAATTTCAAATCCATGAAAAAAAGGAGAAACTTTCCCCTTCGTTGACACGTCATATTATAGAGAGTTTATATATAATGTCATTTACTTTTATATATACATTTTAAAGGAGTGCTGCTCATGAACCAGATACGCAAAAAAACTGCCAAAACTGCTCTGTTTGCGGCAACCGCCGCGCTTGCCCTGCTGCTTGCCGGCTGCCAGAGCGCGCCTGCTGCAGATCCTCTCAAAAGCCAGGACCCGAATAACACAAGCCCTAATCAAGTGGGGAAAGAGCCGGACACTCCCCAGAAAACCTATTCTGATGAGCAAGATCAAGAAGGGTCAACGGATGAGCTGCTTGTAAATGGTGCGGATACGGAAAGCGATACGAATGCCGAAACCTCGGCCATCCGCGGTACGGATGATTCGAAGGCTGATGTAAAGATCGAAAGCGAGGATACGGTGTGGTCCTCAGTTAAGCCCATACTGCAAGGCATTGCAATCGGTGACAGCGCTTTGAAGGTATCTGAGCTTCACGGCAGCGAGATCGACAGCTACACGCTGGAGGAAGAATCCGATCGTATTCAAGTGCTTGAATATGATGGTTTTGCTATCGGCATCAATAACATGAAAACCGTTCAATATGTTGAAGTCTATGGCACTGGCATTTCTGCAGGACTTAGCGGCTTACAAATCGGCGACAAGCCCGATACGGCATTGAAATTGCTTGGCAAGCCTGAGAAGCAAACCGCTTATCTGCTAACGTACGAAGCCCAGGGCGCACTCCTTAAGATTGATTTGGACCCGACTCATCTTGAAATCGTCTCCATTAAGCTGCTTTCTCTCCATTAAAACCGCTGCTGCTCCTAAGACCAGTCCAGAAGCCACAGCCCCATCAGGGCAAGCAGCAATATCGGAAACGTAAACAGCAGCCCGTATTTCGTATATTCACGCCAGCTAATCGTAATCCCGCCCTGCCTTACTAACTGAATCCAGAGCAGCGTGGCGAGCGACCCAATCGGCGTAAGCTTTGCCCCAACAGAAGTGCCTAACAAGCTCGCATACGGCAAATAAGATGGACCGTCTATCTGTTCAATCGCGAGCGATGAGATCAGTACTGCAGGCAAGTTATTAATGGCTGCAGCCAGCAGCGCGAATAAAAAACCGGATCCGATGATGCCTGTGAATTCGTTCTTATCCGCCGCAAGAGCAATGACCGATGGAAACCATGCTGTCGCTCCATGAACATGCAGGCTGTATACAATCAGATTCATCGACAAAGCGAATACGATGATCAGCCATGGCGCACGCAGAATGGTCTGCTTGAAGGACGCGTTCCCCGCTGAGGCGGCCGCGAGCCATTGCACCGCTGCGCAGCCGAGCGCAACCGCAGCCACTGGAATGCCGACGCTTTCCGATCCGAGATAACCAATCATCATCAGTACGATAATGAACCAAGACAGCCTAAACAATGGTTTGTTGCGAATAGCCGACGCAGGCTCCGGGAATAATTCCGGCGCAAGCGCTCGGCTTTCTTCTCGTTTGATTGGTTTTAGGAACATAGCTGTCGTCACAGCAATCGTTGCCCCAATCGCCAGTAATCCTGGCAGAACCATTCGCGATGCATACTCCCCAAATGAAATATCAAAGAAATCCGCCGTCAAAATATTCGTTAAATTACTCATCATCAGCGGCGCACTTGCCGTATCCGCCATGAAGCCGACACCGAGCAGGAAGATCAGCCTTCCGCCGCGGGACAGCTTTAACAAGGCTGTCACCTCCAGCACGATAGGCACCATAATCAGAATGGTTCCGTCATTATTGAAAAATACTGTAATCAGAGCTGCGAGCAGCGATAATCCGATAAACAGCATAAGCTGACGATGATGAAAGCGATGGACAAGATGAAGCGCGGCCCATCTGAAGAAGCCATTTTGATCAAGCAAGGATGTAAAGATCATGATACCGATTAACGAGAAGGTCGCATTCCAGACAAACCCCCAAATATATGCCGCGTCCTCAGGCTTGAGAAGCTGTGCGGCAAACAGAAGCGCAGCACCTGCCAACGCAATATAAGCTTCATTTATACCCTTCGGCTTTGTAAGAATGAGTGCCAGTGCCGTGAAGAATACGGCAATCGTGATGAGCATAGACATGACCTGAACTCCTATCTAAATTTCACTTTCAAAATATTGGGTACCTATTCCGCATAAAAAGTCATGCCTGTCCCGTTTTGGACATACCTTCTTAATAGAGAAGAGTGAGCGAACGGAGGACGGTAGACGATGTGGAAACGTACTGGGAAGGTGCTGCAGATCGCTTCAACCTACATGGGAACTATTGTAGGTGCAGGCTTTGCAACCGGTCAAGAAATATTGCAATTTTTCACCCGCTTCGGGTATTGGGGCACGGTAACGATTGCCGTGTCCACCTTTTTGTTCATCTGGCTCGGAACAAAAATGATGCTGATCGCAAGTGAAATTCGCGCCAAATCATACGAGGATTTAAACAAAGCGCTGTTTGGCGAAAAATATGGTCGCTGGATCAGCCACTTTATGCTGGTTGTGCTGCTCGGCGTAACGGCTGTGATGCTTGCGGGCGCGGGAACTATCTTCTATGAGCACTGGAACATCTCCTATCAATCCGGACTGCTCATCACCATAGCGGCCTGCTACTTCTTGCTCCGCAAAGGCATGAGCGCTATTCTAATGGTCAATGCGATCGTCGTTCCGATCATGCTGCTGTTCACCGTGCTTATTATTTTGAATACGTTCCAAACGCCCGGGGCTGATAAATTCATTACCTTGACAACCGATCATTCCATATTTGCGGCATGGGCAGCCCCTTTTCTCTATACCGCGTTCAATTTATCGATGTCGCAAGCTGTGCTCGTCCCGCTTGGCGCTGAAATTCGCGACCGCAAGACGATCATAGCCGGGTCCTGGGTAGGCGGTATCGGCGTGGGCTTCATGCTGATGGCCGGACATATCGCCTTGTCCGTGCATATGCCCGGTATTCAGCAGTTCGCAATTCCGATGGGCGGGATTGCCCGTCAGCTTGGATACAGCGTGCAGTTTATTTATATTTTTATTATTTTTGCAGAAATTTTCACGACGCTCATAGCCGATATTTACGGGCTGACGCTTCAGCTTCACGAACGGCTCAAATGGTCCCGCAGCCTCATTGTTCTAATCATTCTTGCGATTTGCTATGTGGCCAGCCAAATCGGCTTCGGCATGCTGCTCTCGACGCTATACCCGCTGTTCGGACTAGTTAGCTTCGGATGGCTTATTCTTATTATTCGGAAAAAGGTTGCCCCGGGTTAAATAGCAGTGAGAATTAGAAGCTGCAAGTGTATAAAGACGCAATACATCTTACATTTGAACAAGCAAGGCGTCCTTGCAATGCTCCAGCATGGCATCTCGAATATGCTCGTGACAGGTCATCACAATGATTTGTCTGTCACCGGCAAGCTCCGCAACCATGCTTGTGACCGCATGCAGCCGCTGCCGGTCAAAGTTTACGAACACATCATCCAACAAGAGTGGAAGCCTGACTGATTGCGAAGCCTCCTCCGCGAGTGCAAGCCTCATTGCCAGATAAACCTGCTCTGCCGTGCCGCGGCTAAGCAGGCTGCTGTCAATTAAACGGTGATCGGATGCTTCCAAGCGGATCGACGGCTCGCCTGGCGTCGCCAGCACGCGAATATACTTACCGCCCGTAAGCTTGGCGATATATCGTGAAGCATTCCGCAGCACAACCGGCTGGCGCTCCTCCTCGTAGATCCGTTTCGTGCTGCGAATTAACGCCGCACTGATCGATAACACGGCATAACGCTCCGCATCCGCAGACAGCTGTGCAATGGTCATCTCCTTCTGGCTGAGCAGCTCCTGCTGCTCCTCCTCCTTCAGCAGATGCTCCATCCCCTGCCTCAAGCTTCCTCGCCGCTCCAGCTGCTCCTGTCTCCGCTCTTCCAGCTGCAGCAGCTCAGCCTGCGCTGCAGCTTGCAGCTCCGCAAGCTGCTCTTCGTCATTCGTCTTGAACAGCTCAGCAAGCTCAGCTATACGTCCCAGAGATAGACCGGCCGTTATTTCCAGCTCCAGCCTGTTCAGCTCCATATCAAGCTCGAAAGCTAGCTGACGATGCGTAAGCGCCGTCTCATATTGAAGCTCGTTCTGGATGCCAGCTGCGTCCATTTGCGCTGCCATTGATGCATGCAGCTCCTGCAGACGCGTCTCCGAGGCGTCCAGAGCCAGCTGCAGCTCAGCGCGGCGAGCCTCCATGCCCCGCGCCTCCTGCAGGGCTGCTGCGTGCCGTCGTATCTCAGCATGCAGCAGTCGCAGAGCGAGTACGGGATCAGCCGCGAGCAGACGCTCCGCTTCCTCGAATCCCTCGCACAGCGCAGCCGCTTGCGATGTGAAAGCGGCCACCTGCTTGCGCGCGGCGGCTTGCTTCGCCGTCAGCCGGTCGTACTGGCGCAGCCGCTGCAAAGCTTGCTCGGCAAGCTCGAATGCTTCGAGCGCCGCTGAAGGCGACATCGCCTCCGGCAGTGCGCGAGCTGCAAGCCAGCCGGCCCATTGCCGGGCGGAGGCTTGTCTGGTCTGTGCCGCGGCGGCAACGGCCTCGCTGCGCTCATGGGCGAGTGCGCGCAGTCGCTCGTGGCGCCGTGCGAGCTCGCTGCGGTTGTCACTGAGGCGCTCGCCGTGTTGAAGCGCCTCAAGGCGTGCTTCAACAGCTGCGAGCAGCTGCGTGCGGGCTTGCCCCGCTGCGAGCAGATGCTCGGGCGAGCTGTGATGCTTCGCAGCCAGTAGCGATGCTGCGGCCTCCGATGGCTCGCGCACGATCGCCTCTAATGCCTGATGCACTCGCTGCTCGCGCTCCTCCAGCTCCGCGTCTTGCTGCACGCTGCCCGAAGCCGCTGAGCCTCGGGATCGCCCGCGTAGGCGGCTGCCTCCGCTCACCTTCGTATCCCTCTCTCCAGCGACCAATCCGCCTGCTCCACGTCTTGCATCCGTTTGCATTCCATCACCGCCCCGGCTTCGCCATATCGCGGCCACCGCTAGTGCCAGCGCCGCTATCGCCAGCGCCAGCGCAGCAAGCCCGGCTCCGCCGGCTGCTTCGCCTGCGGCAGCCCCGCTAAGCGCAGCCGCGCCCAGCGCCAGCGCAGCTCCCGCCGCGCCTGCCGCTGCAGCCCACAGCGGGCCTGCTCCGCCCCGGCCCGCAGCTGCCGCGCCGCGGCCAGCCGCCTCGCTTCCGCTCGCGGCTCCGGCGGCGCCGGCAACGCGCGCCCGCTCGATCTCCCACTCGCGGAGCGCCGTATCCAGGGCGTTCCACGCCCCCTTCAGCGCAGTCCGCGCCCCCGGCAAAATCTCAAACCCCGCATCGCCATGCTCGCGGCGTATTGCCTCGCGTTCGATCGCGGACTCCGCATCGGCAAGCGCTTCCGCCGCTTCACGCTCCTGCTGCTTAATCGCCTCCAGCTCGGCGGCGAGCCGTTCCTCCGTCCGCGAATGCTCCAGCTCCTGCTGCCTTGCGCTTCTCACATAATCACGGTCCGCCACTGTCACATGAAATTCACGAAGCTGCCGCTCCGTCCATTCCGGCGCAATGCTGCTTACCAGCCTTGCAATCGCATCATCCTGCTCGCGAAGCTCATTGTCTTGCTCCATACTGTCATGCTTCAGCTGCCTGATCGTTTCGGCCGATTGCAGCAGAGCCTCCGTTTCATCCGAAATTTGGATGAAACGTTCTTCATAGCTTACTGCTTCCAGCTGAAGCTCAAGCAGCAACAGCTTCTGCCGGCTCTTCTCGGCATCCTCCCGGCATTCGGACCGCAGCCTAACGAGCTCTTCCCAGCTTTTTACCGCTTCTATCGGCAAAGCAGAGGCATAGGCGACTGCCTGACGCTCCCGATCCAGCTGCTCCTTTCGCAGCCACAGCGACCTGACAGTGCAAGCCTTATGGAGCAGCTGCTGCTGTGCCTTCTTGATGGGAAGCTCCTGCTCCAAGTGATGCAAGGAATGCTCCAGCTCCTCCAGCTGCCGCATTAGTTCATTATAAGCAGCTATCGCATCTGTCCGCTTCCGCAAAGCAGCATCAAGCTGCTCAAGTGTTTTCAGCTGCTGATTCATCTGCTGATTGCTTCCGCGCGGCTTAAACAAAACATCCATTTCCTGCATTAACCGTTTCTCCGCAGCCGCAACCGACTTCCCGCTATCCCAACCGGCTTGGTACAAATAACGGCCTAGCTCATCGCCTGACAATGCTCCGATTTCCTGCAGCTCTGTCAGCGTAACGGCAAATAGCTGCCGATACAGCCGATCGCTGATGCCGCCTAGAAAGCGGCGTTCCCATTCCGGCTGAAGCAGCACAGCCTCATCCGCTAACGCACCATTCTCTTGACCTAACCCGCGACCGCGTTCCGTTCCTCTTCCGTAAGCTTCCTCATCGCTTCCGATCCTGCGCAGCTTGAGCTTCCCTGCTCTATCCGCCGCATATCGCTCAAGCACATAAGACTGGCCTGTGCTGTCCGCAAAAAACATTCGGCCTCCATGCTTGCCGCCATTAACCGGCTCTTGGCGCTCTATAAATTGCGTACGCTTAGCGAACCCATAAAGCATGGTCCGGATGAAGCTGAACATCGTGCTTTTGCCTGCCTCATTCGGACCATAAACGACAATCACGGGCGCATCGAGATCCAATTGCCGACCGACCAGCTGCCCAAATCCATCCACTTCAGCTCTCAAAAGCCTCACGTCTCATCGCCTCCCGTAACTTTGCTGAGCAAGCCCGCTTCTTCAGCATTAACTCTCCATGTCGGTCTCATGGATTAACCCCAGTGTCAGCTCGCGCGCTTGCTCCAGCCAGCGCACGGGGAGCTCGTTCAGCTCATCCCGCATAAGTCTGCCAAGCTTCGCATGTGCGGCGATCGGACCAACTGCCGCACTCGCGAAATCACGCCAAGCTGCATCGTCCAGCCCCAGTCGCTCGCTTAGCCGCGCAAGCTCGCCTGCAAAGCTGTTTTCTGCCGTCAGCTCCTGCCAATGAATCATTGCACTCGTATTCACCTCTAGACGATGTACATAAATCCACGTCTCTCCCTCAAGCTGCAGCACCTCCTGCAGCTGTTCAAGGAGCGTTTTTACAACAGCCTTATCCGACAACGATTGATGAAGCGGTCCTCTCCCAATCAGCTCAAAACGAAGCATAATCGAACGTCCGTCAGCCTCTGCGGCATAACGCTCGCTCACCTCAATCATTTGCTGCAGCAGCGCCTGCTCCGTTTCAGCCTTATCGATTTCCAGCTTATGGTCCAGCCAGCGCACCGCATCAAGCGGAACAAACGTGAGCTCCACGGCCCGTGCCGCGGTGACATCGACGATATAGCAGCCTTTTGCCCCCGTTTCACGCGGGTTCCTGCCTTGGGTATTGCCGGCGTATACGACATGTGGGTACTCATGCAGCACTCTGCGGCTATGGATATGTCCGAGCGCCCAATAATCAAAGCCTTTAGCTCCAGCAAGCTCAACCAGCGTGCAAGGCGCATAAGGATCGTGAGAGCCATCACCGTCTACATTGGCATGAAGAAGCGCGATATGGAACGGTCCCTCCGGCTGAATGCGATAGGACGCCGCCCAATTTTCTGTTACCGTTCGCCTGCCATAGGATCGGCCATAAACAAAAGCAGCCAGCTCACCGCTTCTGCGATAAGCCGGCCGATGCGCCATCTGCTCCGCTCCAAAAACATGAACGTTCGCTGGCAGTTTTAAATCAGCTCGCGTGCCGTTTAGTGGATCATGATTGCCATGTATAACAAATACGGCTATGCGCTGCTCCTCCAGCCGCTCCCACTCCCGCACAAGCTGAAGCTGAGCTTTGAGAGAGCGGTCCGCCTCATCGAACAGATCGCCGGACAGCACAACAAAATCAACCTGCTCGCGTATCGCTGTCTCCGTCAATTGACGCAAAGCTGAGATCGTTGCCGCCATCAGCTGCTCCCTCACCTGCTCAGGAGCCTTCGCCAATCCGCGAAACGGACTATCCAAATGCAGGTCTGCCGCATGGATAAATCGAAAGGGCGCCGTCATTTTTCTCTCTCCTAACCCTACCTGGATTTAGTCATTCTAATTACTCAGGCTTCATCTGAAGGTACACCTTCTTAAGCTGCGAAATGACGCGCTGCAGCGAATAAACCTTCTTCGCTTTCTCAGAGCCCGATCTCGCCAGGTTATACCGGAACACCGGATCGGTCACAACCTTCTCCAGCGCGGCGGCCAGAGCGATCGGGTCCTCCGGCGGGACAAGCAGTCCGTTAATGCCGTCATCGATTTGCTCTGCGATTCCGCCTACATTCGTACCGACCAACGCCAGCAAGCATAAGGCGGCTTCCGCAAATACCGATCCGAAAGCCTCCGCCCGCGATGGAAGCACGAATACATCGAAGAACGGCATAAATTCCTCCGGGTGCAGCATATAGCCATAAAAAATAATGTCATCGTACAAATCAAGCTCGACTGCGAGCGCCTCAAGCTCCTCGCGAATCGGACCGTCCCCTATGATATGAAGCACAAATGGATGGCCTTGCTTTTTTAGCTCTGCGCATGCTTTCAGCAGAATATCGAGCCCCTTCGCCGGCACGAGCCTGCATACTGTAATAAACTGCGTGACTGCGTTCTCATGCGGCATTGGCTTGAAGCGCTTCTCGTCAAAGCCGTTCGGAATAACCTTAATGCGCTCAGGATGCTTCACATATGCGCCGATATAGGACCGGAACGATTCCGAAACCGTAAGCAGCAGATCTGCCTTCGCTTCGAGCTCTCCATAAATACGTGTCAGAAACTGATGCTCTTGCCCGCCCTCTTTTATTTTCCCGTTCAAAATCAGCTCCCGTTCGTAGCTCGAGTGAATCGTAACCATGAGCGGCGTATCCGGGTATAGCTCCTTCATAGCAAGCGCGGCGATCGGATGATGCGCATGAATAATATCGTACCGTTTTTTGAGTCTCAGCTTTGTCCACCAGATATAGTCCCGGTAGGTTTGTAAATACTTGTCTATCATTGCGTTTCCAATATATTCACTAGAATCGAAGGTCTCGAATACGACCTCCTCCTGTCCCTTGCTCCTGACGCGCTTAGGCAGCGAGAACAGCTCCATTTGCCAGCCTAGCTTAATAAATCGATCTTGAATGTATGGGACCATCGAGGATACCCCACCCGGCTGCTCCGGAGGAAAAAATAATGCTTGTAAAATATTCATTCGGTCCATCCCTTCAACGTAATACATAAGCAAAAGCTATTCGTCTACCGTAAAACATGATATATTAGAACATATGTTTCTGTAAAGCTGCAGAACGTAATCCTAATGCAACGGTGGTTCATTCATGACAATTACGCAATGGCTTGCGGGACCTAACGGCCAGCTATTCTCTTCATCGGCTGTAATCGTCATCCTTATCATGATGCTCATGATGTCGGTCCGGCTGTATGTCAGCTATCGCAACAAACAGATTTATCGCTTACTCATTACGACGATATCGCTTATGCTCGTTAAGCAAGGACTGCTTGCCGCTCTTTCGGTTCCAGGGCTGACAAACTCCCCGTGGCTTTATTTATCCTTAACCGTGTTGCAAATCGTCTCTTTTATCATTATAAACTTTGTTTTCATGAAATTATATACTCATCGGACCGCTCAGCTAAAAGTCGTTCCTTTCCTATTCATGATTTTGACGGCATTCGTTATCGCAGGCATACAATGGGCTGCCGCACCGTTTGCCGAAGAGACTGCGCGGAGTGTCGGTAGCTTAACGTTTCCTGTACTGGATTTCTACGGATTAATCGTCATTTTCATGATCCTGCTGGGAACGAAAGGTGCCGAAATGAATTCCAAATATTATATGAGCCTTGTCGTCTTTTTCACAAATGACCTAGCCCGGCTTGCAGACGTTTATGCTTTTCACGGCTCGCTGCCGTGGCTTGTGCTGCTGCAATACGTATTGCCGATTGTTTATTTCACGCTGCTTTTTATTCTACTCTTTGAATGGGTCATCGAGCGATTAATATCCACCTATCAATCCTCTATCGCAGATGGGCTGACCGGACTCTATAACCGTCGTCATTTTGCGATGAAGGCAGAGCA
Organism: Paenibacillus praedii; assembly: GCF_049725345.1. NCBI lineage: Bacteria > Bacillati > Bacillota > Bacilli > Caryophanales > Paenibacillaceae > Paenibacillus > Paenibacillus praedii. Next base: position 46,094 of record NZ_JBMWAM010000024.1, read on the forward strand.
GCTGCTAAGCAGCAATAAGCCGATGGCCGTCATATTTTGCGATATTGACAATTTCAAGCGAATAAATGATACCCATGGACATAACAAAGCGGATGTCTTGCTGAAGCAGGTGGCGGACATTATCAAAGAGGAGTCAAGCAGCATTGGCTCTGCGGGTCGCTATGGCGGGGAAGAGCTGCTTGCTTGCATAAGCACGGAGGGTGTGAAGCCTGAGCTTGTTGCCGAATCGATTCGGCGGCGGGTCGAGCAGGAGACGATGGTCACCATTAGTGTCGGCTACAGCACCTCAAAGGAAAGCAGCACTGTGCAGGAAATGATTAATCAAGCCGACGAAGCGATGTACCATTCGAAGACGACAGGCAAAAACAAAGTTACAAAGTTTAAGCTGCCAACCGCTTTGAAGAAATCCTTGCAGTAGAATCCAAGCGAGCAGCAGGGAGCTGTCCTCTCGGGTGAGGGTATCATTGCATAAAAAAAACGCCTGGCGAGCCTATCCATCTGCTCGCCAGGCGTTTCTCTCCAATATGCCTACTGCGTCAGTACACCATGAACTACGGTCACGGCTTGTCCAGAAAGATAGACGCGATCACCCTCCGGCTTCACTTTGACAATGCCGCCTCGCTTTGAAGCTTGATAGCCTACAAGCTCGGTTTTGCGAAGACGCTTCGCCCAATATGGCGCCAACGCGCAATGCGCCGAGCCTGTAACAGGGTCCTCGTCAATGCCAACCGCCGGGAAAAAGGCGCGTGACAGGAAGTCATATTCCGTATCGGCCGAACGACAGGTCACAATGACTCCTCGGCCTCCCAGCCGTGCCAGCATCGAAAAGTCCGGACGCAGCGTGCGAAGCGTCTCCTCGCTGTCCACTTCGACAAGGTAATCCATCCGATTGCGTCCGGTATACCTCGGAATCAGTCCTAAGCTCTGCACCAGCTCCTCGGGCGCGACGGCCGCTTCAGGCGCTTCATCCGGAAAATCCATCGTAATCCAGTCACCTGCAGCCGAGGCGGTCAGAAGACCGCTGCGCGTCATGAAGCGTGCTGTCTCACTTTTGTCCAGTCGGCCCGTTTCCCACAATATATGAGCAGCGGCCAGCGTGGCATGCCCGCATAGGTCAACCTCCGCCTCCGGCGTAAACCAGCGCAAAGCATAGCCGTCCTTTGACGGCACAACAAACGCAGTTTCAGACAAATTCATTTCCGAAGCTACTTGCTGAAGCCAGCCCTCAGGCTGTGACTCCTCTAGCAAACATACCGCCGCGGGATTGCCTTTGAAGCGTTTATTCGTAAATGCATCTACCATATATAACGGATAACTCATTACACCGCTGCTCCTCTCTTTAACCACCATTTTCCGAATCGTGCCAATACGAAACCATATACAAGATGTCCGGCTATCCACCATAGCAAGGCCTCAATATCCGTAACAGATGGGGTACGCTCCGACAGCTGCGTAAGCGGGATCCATGTACAGCATGTAATTGCTGCGCTTAATCCCATGCTGAGCCCCATAGGAGATCTCCATAACGACAAAAGGATGAGGTACAGGATGCCTATCGGCAATGCCACTGCCAGATGCAGCGTAAATTCTACCCACTCCGGCATTTGCGCTGGCAGCCATTTTATAAAATCCACATTCAACAGCAGAACATATACGGCTTTGCCGCTCCAATGCTCCAGCAGCTTCATCGTGACTCCAAGCACGATTCCGCTTATCCCCCCTGCAGTTATACCGGCAGCAAGAAGCCTAAGCCATTCGCCGCGCGACAGCTGCTGAGCTTTCATATTCTCAACTCCCATAGGACTTCTCCTTGTCGCTAACCTTGCAATGCCCATGCCAAAGAAAAAAACTCCTTGCGGAGTTTGTTCATGCATGGTGAAATCAATCATTTATCCTTAAGCGGAATAAGGAGCTCAACCGGCTCTTCCTCCAAATGATGCTCATCAATATAAAATAATTCTAGTGATACCGCATTCTCATGCTTCTCTAGCCCCATCTCGTTCATCCAGGCATGAAGCTGCTCGTAGCCTTCCCCGATTCGCTTGTTCGAGCAGGCCGCCATCGCGTAGCGATGCGCCGGAATCGTAAATTGCACCATGCCGGGAGGAAGCTCCTCCAAATGCTGCACCTCGTAGCAAGCCAAGTAGGTTGCGAATACTTCATTCCCGAAATACGGGCTGTAAAGCACCGGAGATTTGACAGCATCGTCCAGCTCATGCTTCCGTGTCATAAACTCGGTTTGCAGCCGAATCGCTTCGTCTGGAAAGGTTGAATATGGGCCGCAATAGCTTATTCCAGCCAAATGGAGAGCAGGCTTTGTTACGATTGAGCAGTTTTCCACGCGATTTCCTCCTTCGAGTCTATCAGGACTTGTACGCTAGGATGAGCTTACTGCCCATAGTGTACCATGTTTCCAATTCGTTTGCTACTCAAACTCCAGTCGCTTGATGAACTCCTCCGCTGCGCTGTAGCCCTGCTGCTTTAAATACCAATTGTTTGCTGCTGCTTCAATAAGGCCGGCTACATCTCTGCCCGGCTGAAGCTGAATTTCAATATGCGGGATTTTCACATCCATATATTCCGTGAACTTCTGCTCAAGCTCCAGCTCATTGTTAAGCTCGTTGTCCCGCCACTTGGTCAGCTCGATATCAAGCACGATGCGTGTTTCGTCCTGGAATGCTTTTCTCCCGTATAGGCGTACGACATTGACAAGCCCAACGCTTCGCAGAGCAAGAAATTCCTTTGTTTTCTCATTATGGCTGCCGAGGAGCGTTTGAGCGCTCAGCTTCTTCAGCACGACAATGTCGTCCGCGACGAGCCGATGGCCGCGTCTGATCAGCGTATGCGCGGTTTCGCTTTTGCCAATGCCCGATTTGCCGCGCAGCAGAATGCCTATTCCCGATACGTTCAAGCAGACGCCGTGAACCGAAATTTCAGGCGCCAGCGTTTTGAGCAGATAAGCATCCAGCATACCTAGAAAGGGCGCGGTAAGCACCTTCGTACGCAGCAGCGGAATGCCTTCCTGGTCGCAATATTTGGTCAAATATTTCAACCCTTCCTGATCGGCTGTGACCACAAAGCAGGGCGGGTGATATTTTACAATATTTCCGATATGATGATTGCGCTCCGCTTCCGTCAACGTATGCAAATAGTTAATCTCTTTCTTGCCAAGCACCTGCACATGCTCCTGCGGAAAAAAGTCAAAATAGCCGACAAATTCAAGCCCTGGACGATATGCGCGCGCTTTGCTGATTTTCCGGTCCAGCTTGTCCGCTCCCGCCAGCACCTCCAATGAAAACTTCTCTGCCAGCTCTCGCACTTCAATTGATTTCATTGTGCTGCTTCCCTCCCGTTCTTTGTCGAGTTTTGATTATGGGTATGACGTATTATTCCACATTTCAAGGCGATTCCCTGCCGTTGTAACCAATTCGACAAATGAATGTTCGCAATTATTCATATTGCTCAAGACCCCGTCGAACGATAATGACGAACTCCGATCCCCCACACGAGCAAGCAGGGAACGAGAAATACGATGCCAGCGAGCGGAGCAAGTATAAAAAGGCCTGTAAAAATAAACATCCCGCTTGTCACCATCAATAGAAGGGTAATCGCTTTAGGTATGCTCCATTCCACGGGAAGCTGAATGACAATTCCTAGCACCGCTTCATTCTGAGGGATATGGCCGGAATATACGCGAAACGGGAAATCCGCCGTGTACCGAAACGGCAGTACGACTACAATGTTCTGCAGCCATGTCGGCATCAGCGGCACCGGAATAACCATCCATAATATACGTGTCAATTATTTTTTCGTGGTTATCTTCTTCTACACTTGCCACCCATCAAAAAAGCCCTCACCCTGCCAAGGAGGCAGTGATGAGAGCGAAATGCTGTATTTCGATATGGATTTCACTTAAAAATTAAATACGAAGTCATCATCGTTCAACGGCTCGACATGGATTGTGCGTACATAGCCGTTTCCTTTTTTGGAGAAGAAATCATGCTGCTTCGTGTGCGTGCTGATTCCGTTGAATACGATCGGGTTAACCGGCTCTTCTGGGAAGTGCGGCTCCAAACCAAGGTTCATAAGCGCTTTGTTCGCGTTATAACGGACATAAGCATTCACTTCCTCTGTCAAGCCCAACGGCGTATAGAGGTGATCAGTATAAATAAGCTCGTTCTCATACAGCTCGTTAAGAAGCGCGTACACCTCGATTTGAAGCTGCTGCTGCTCCTCGCTGCTGAACGTTTGGAACAGCTCCTGCGCAAGCACGCCGACGTAAAGGCCATGAATGCTTTCGTCGCGAAGGATAAGGTCGATGATTTCGCCGCTGCTCGTCATTTTCCCTTGTCCAGCCAGGTAGAGCGGATAGAAGAAGCCGCTGTAGAACAGGTAGCTTTCCAGGAAAACGGAAGCCGCCATAGCCTTGTACAGCTCTTTCGGACCTGTAATGTTGCTGTACCACGAAGAAATCAAGCTTGCTTTTTTCTGCAGCTGCTCGTTCTGCTCAACCCATTTGAAAATATCGTCAATCTCTTCGCCGGATGCAAGTGTCGTGAAGATACTGCTGTACGACTTTGCATGGATTTGCTCCATCATCGACATAAACGAAAGCACCGCTTTGCGCTGCAGTCCGTCCACATGCTCCAAAATTTTCGGCATGCCGATGCCGCCTTGAATCGTATCGAGGAGCGTCAGGCCGCCGAGCACGTTTTTGTATAGCAAACGCTCAGCGTCCGTCATCTCCATCCAATCCATTTTATCGTCAGACAAAGGAATTTCTTCATCTGTCCAAAATTGCATTACGTTTTGCTGCCAGAACGTTAGTGTAAAATCGTCGTCCGGGCGGTTCCAGTTCACTGCTTTCATGAGGTGAGCTCCTTTTTTGCTACTTAATGATTCTTATCCGTAAAGCTTACACGGCGCAGCTTGTGCATTCCTCAACGGAAAGCCGCTTTGTTCTTGTGTAATAAAGCGATTTGAGTCCTTTTTGCGCCGCGTACACGTAGAAGCGCGCTAGCTCACGAGTGGAGACATTGCTATTTACATGCAGCACTGATGAAATACCTTGATCGACGTGCTGCTGAATTTCGGCAATAAGGTCAATCAGCTTGAACTGATCAATGTTGTACGCCGATTTATAATAGAAATAGTTATCTTGTGACAAGTAAGGCATCGGATAATACGTCGTCGAGTTCGCGTAGGTACGCGTCTCAATATGCTCAACGATCGGCATTACGCTTGAAGTTGCATTTTGAATATACGAAATACTTTGTGTCGGTGCAATGGCAAGACGGTACGCGTGGTACAAGCCATGCTTCTGCACCTTCTCCTTCAATGCTGCCCAATCCTCAGGCGATGGAATTTCCATGCCTTCGAACAATTGTTTCACACGGTCAGTCTTTGGACGGAAGTCATTTTCGACGTAACGAGTGAAGTAAGTGCCCTTCGCATACTCGGAACGGTCGAAGTCCTTGAACGTAATGCCACGCTCTTTGGCAATTTCCATGCTTTGCTCAAGCGAATAGTAGTTCATCATCATAAAGAATACGCCGGCAAAATCCTTCGCTTCTTCGCTTTCGTAAGCAATTTTATTCTTCGCTAAGTAGCCATTCAGGTTCATAGCGCCGAGACCGACGGAGTGCAGCTCTTCATTCGCTTTGCGTACGCCTGGAGCGTTGTCGATATTGGACAAATCGCTGACAGTCGTCAATGCTTCGATACCAACATGAACGGATTCTTTCACTTTCTTTTTCTCCATCACATTCACGATGTTAAGCGAAGCCAAGTTACAGCTAATATCACGTCTGATCACGTCATCGAAGCCGTAATCTTTAATTTCTGACGTCTCCTGAAGCTGGAAGATCTCCGTGCATAGATTGGACATTTTGACCGAGCCGATATCCTTCAAAGCATGAACGCTGTTCGCGTTCGACTTGTTCATAATGTATGGGTAGCCGGATTCAAGCTGAATCGAGGCGATTTTTGTCAGCATGTCGCGTGCGTTCATGACTAGTTTCTTTGTTACTTTCTCATTAGCCAGCAATTCCTCATACATCTCGTCCATATCCATGTCATCAAGATGCTGGTCATAGGCTTTCTGAACGGAATGTGGTCCGAATACGTAAAGAGGCTTGTTCTGAGCAGCAAGCTCGTAAAATTTATTAGGAATAATAAGTCCGATCGATAGCGTTTTGATCCGTGACTTCTCATCGGCGTTAATTTTTTTACAATCCAGGAATTCAATAATGTCCCAACCAAAAATGTTGTAGTAGCCCGCGCCGGAGCCTTTGCGCTGACCCATTTGATCCGCATAGGAGAATGCATCCTCCATTAGCTTAAGCACCGGCATAATGCCCTTCGCCGCGCCTTCTACGCCTTTGATCGGCTCTCCGCGTCCGCGAAGCTTCGACAGGTTGACGGCAACGCCCCCGCCGATTTTGGAAAGCTGCATGCATGTACCTAGCACGTAGTTAATCGAGTTCAGTGAATCATCCATCTCCAGCAGGAAGCAGGATACCATTTCGCCGCGGCGACTTTTGCCTGCGTTCAGAAATGTTGGCGTCGCTGGCTGCAGACGTTGATCAATCATCGCTTCAGCAATCCGGAGCGCTTTTGCCGCATCGCCCTCGCCAAGCTGCAGCGCGACGATCGCTACACGATCCGAGTACTGCTCTAGATATTGCGCTTTGTTGTTTGTCTTCATCGCATAGTCCTTATAGAACTTCGATGCCGCCATATAGGATTGAAACTCAAAGCTGCTGTTAGCGGTCAGTGTGAATACAGCCTCAACCTGCTCAAATGTATATTTTTCGTATACATTATCGTAATAATCGTTCTCGATTAAGTAGTCTAACTTCTCACGAAGCGAATTGAACTTCATACTCTTCTCGTTTACTTCTTCCATAAAAGCGGCAACTGCCTCTTTATCTTTATCCAGCTGATAAAATCCGTCAGCTCCGCGCTGCATTAATTCGTTGTTCAATTCAATATGCTTCAATGGTTCGCACCCTTTCGACAAAATGTTGCGTATCCTGACTTGTGCCAGATAATTCAAACTTCAAAATCACAGGAACATCGTACATTTGGGAGATCGTATCAGCGCTCTTCGCAAATCCTGTGCCCCAGTTGCGGTTGCCGCTTGCGGACACGCCGCGAAGCAATCCTGCATTTGTTTTCAGAAACGAAGTTACCTTCTCCGGCACTTGTCCGAAGCCCGTCGTATATGTGACTAGCACGAACGGCTCATCAACCTCTTGTTCCTCATCAATAGGCACTGCGCGCATATTCAGTTTGTTAATAAATCGCTTGACATTGCCTGTTTTGGAATCATAGACGACTAACATTGCACGCTCGCTCCCCTATCAAAATTGAGAAATCAAAAAGCGCTACTGACTAGCATTTCCGTCAGCTGCGCTTATTCAAGATTTACCAATGGTAATCATTGAAGGCACCTCTACACATCAATATGTAGTTACTGTCCTTGATTCTACATCAAGATATAGGAGTAGTCAATGAGTAAAATGGAGAATATATGAATCTATGCTTTAGCTTTTTTTTGACGCACTCGACTATTTTAACAGATAAGGATATGATGGGATAGTGACATTTTATTGCTAATTCGGAGGCCTATATGGACGTAAAAACTACTGCTCAGCAAATACGAGAAACGATAGTTAAGTTGTGTGAGGATGCCGGATATACCGCGCCAGAGCTGCTTGCATATGTGGATAAATTAGAGCAGGAGAACATAAAATTATCGCAAACGGTGAAGAAATTAAGACTCGATGCTGTGCGAAAATCCTCTGCTGACGGCGCAATGAACAGCCGCTTGAAGGATGCGCTTCGGGAGTAAAAAAGAAGCGAGACACAGGATTCCGTGATATGCAACTACAAATTTCGCTATCCTGATAGCACTTATCATTCACCTGGAGAGTGCTGATAAAATATTACAATCATTTATAAAAAACGACAAACCAATAAGCGGCTCTGCCAAAAGGTCTGTAACCAACCTGCTGGCGGAGCCGCTTATTCTCTGACTTGCATTATTTAACTGCTGCAAAAAACAATCGCTCCGAGTCGTTGTCCGCTGGCTGCAGCTCGAAATCGGCAAAACGGTCGACCGTGCGGAAGCCGGCGCGGCGCAGCGCCGACTCGATCCAGTCCGGCTCGTACGCGCGCTGTATATGGCATTCCTCAAACCGATTAAACCTGCCATCCTGATCACGTGCAAAAATTGTCAGCTGGTGCTCGATTTCACACCGCTCCTCCTCAAAGTCGCATGTCCATATGTAGGCGACATCCCGCTCATTAAGAACGAATGGCTGCTCCTCTGCATAACGGAAGAACTGCTTCGGCGGGTGTACATCGAACAAGAATGTGCCGCCGTCCTTCAGGCCTGCGTATGTGGCTTGGAAAGCAGCCTCAATGTCCGCTTCCTCCGTCAAGTAATTCAAGCAGTCGCAAAAAGATATAACGGCGTCCACAGGCTCCTGAAGCTCCCATTCACGCATGTCCTGCTGAAGCCACCGGATAGAGCCTATACGAGGCCGGGTAAACTTCTGAGGCGTCTCATCCCACTTGCTCCGCGCTACGGCCAGCATGTCCGAGGATAGATCGATACCGTACACCTGGAAGCCAGAACGGGCAAGCGGAATCGACAGGCTGCCTGTACCGCAGCCAAGATCGACAACCGTTGCCGGCATGCCATAGCGAGACCAGCCCGCCCTTGCAAACCCAAGCCAATCAGCGTATGGCATGTCCTCCATCAATTGATCGTATACGGTTGCGAACTGCCCGTAGGAACGGGTCATAGCTTCTCAGCTCCTTCAGAAGGCGGGACTGCACCTCTTGTCTGCGATGAAGAGCGCTCCGATTGCTCGTCAGCAGATTGCTGCGCCAAGTAGGTCCAGCTTTCTTTCTGCGTCACTAGCCCTTCTTTCATCAGCTTTCCCAGCGCACGTTTGAACGCACCCTTGCTGATGCCAAACTTTTGCTTAATAATGTCAGCATCCGTCTGATCCGAATAAGGCATGCCGCCGCCGGGTCTTTCTTTCATAAAAGCAAGAATCCGATCCGCATCCTCTAATCGTCCGACTTCCTTGCGCTGTGCCATCGACAAGTTTACCCTGCCGTCCTCGCGAATGAAGGTTACGCGCGCACGGACGCGTTCGCCGAGCCGAAGCGGCTTGATTCGTTCGGCGCTGGGTATGAGACCGTATACGCCGAAGCCTACAACTCCCCCATCGATAATGACAAATGAGCCTAGCTGAAGCGTCTTCGATACCCACCCTTCGACCCACTGATTGTTCCAGCTTTCGGGTGCAGGGAATACGAGCTCAGACAGCTCTTCCTCATAAGCAAGCTTAGCGACCAGTCTGCCGATCTTATCATGCTTCATGACCACGAATACCTCATCGCCAGGAAGCGGTCTGTACTCCACGCTTTCTGGAAGCTCCGAGAGCGGGAGGAGCAGTTGTCTGCCTAATCCCATTTCCAGAAAGCAGCCAAGCCGAGGATGGACATCAGCAACCTTCAAGCGGCCAAGCTCATCCAACTGCAGGAACGGCTTCTTCATTGTAGCCGCTAATCGGTCCTCAGAGTCATAAAAAATAAAGGCTTCGACCTCATCATCGATCTTCGGCTTAGAGCCGACCAGCTCGGTATAGTGCATCAGCACATCCGATTCCCCATCACTCAAAAAATAACCGTAGGGCGACACCTCGCGTGCCACCCTTAACGTTTGAGTCGTGCCAGCTACGAAGCTCATGCGAATTCCACAACCTTCGCATCGGACCATAGCCTCTCGATATTATAATAATCACGTTCATCGCGATGGAAAACATGTACGATAACATCGCCTAGATCAATCAATACCCAGCGAGCTGTATCCATGCCTTCTATACCACGGACACGTGTACCGTTTTTCTCCGCTTGCTTGCGGACCTCAGTCGCAATCGCCTGCACCTGCGTATCCGAGTTCCCGCTGCAAATGACAAAATAATCCGCGACCAGTGAGATCTCTTTTAAATTTAGAGCAACGACGCGCACCGCTTTTTTGTCCTCCGCTGCCGCGACCGTTATTTGAAGCAATTCATCCGAATGTACTACCATAGCTCAGCCTCCTGATTTATCCTATTCTAATAGCGCGTTTCGCGCTTCAATCGTTAGCGGAAAAATACGTTTTCCCTTCTCCAATAAGAAGGAGATCGTAGAATTAAAGCCCGCAAGCAATGCCTGATCCAAATGCTGCTCGCTAAGCAGACGTATGTTGTCCACACCCGGAAATTGTCGGCCAGGCTCCATGTAGTCAGCCAAGCATACAATTTTCTCCAGCTTCGTCATGCCTCGCCGGCCCGACGTGTGATAGCGTATAGCATCAAGCACCTCGTAATCCTTCACGCCATATTCATGCTCGGCAATCCAAGCACCAACAGGCGCATGCCACAGCTCTTTATCGTATAACAGCAGCTCGGACGGCAAGCCTTTTTCTCGAATCATTTCAGCCATCCGTTCCGTTGCCCAATACTTGGATACGTCATGCAAAATAGCGGCAAGCTCAGCGCGAGCCGGATCCTCGCCGAACCGCTCAGCTAATATAATCGAGGTGTCCATCACGCCCTGCGTATGAAGCCACCTTCGTTCCGGCATCTCTGCCTTCACCTTGTCAATCATTTGCTCCCGATTCATACAGCTTGTACCTCCTCATATAGGTAAGCACGATATCCGGCACTAGATATTGTACGGATTGCCCCGCATTTACCCGGCTTCTAATGACCGTTGAAGAGATTTCAATTGCCGGCATTGTTATTAAACTGATCCTGTCCTTCAAAAAGCTGGGCAGTTCTTCCAACAATACCGGGTCGGTAGGCCTCTCTAAGCCGATGAAAGTTATATGCTGCGCTAATTCTTCAATTCGATACCACTCGGACAGATCATTTATGCGGTCAGATCCGATAATATAAGCAAATGAAGTATCAGGGGAGCTGCGCTTCAGCTCCAACACGGTATCATACGAATAGCTGACACCGCCGCGCTGTAATTCAATGTCCAACGCACGGAACGCCGGGTTGCTCTCGATCGCTCCGCATACCATTTCAAAGCGCCTCTCTCCACTGGCGCCTGGTTCATTCGCTTTGAGCGGAGGACCATAGGACGGAATGAACCACACCTCCTCCAAACCGCACTGCTCCCGCGCGGCTTCGGCTGCAATCAAATGACCGATATGGATCGGGTCGAAGGTGCCGCCCATGATGCCAACCTTGCCCACACTCTCACTCCTCCATTAATAACCTAATTTCGAGCAGCCTTCGGAAGCTCTATTTGTTTGTTATCCTTGGATTCTTTGTAAAGGACGATCGTTTTGCCAATCACCTGGACGAGCTCTGCGCCCGATGCTGCCGCAACCTCTGCTCCGATTTCCTTCGGATCGTCAAGGCAGTTGTTGAGAACGGATAGCTTAATAAGCTCGCGTGTCTCGATAGCCTCTTCGATATGACGGATCAGGTGATCATTGGTGCCGCCTTTCCCTACCTGGAAGATTGGCGTCAAGTGGTGAGCTAATGATCTTAAATATCTTTTTTGTTTACCGGTAAGCATGCTGTTGTTCCTTCTTTCATCTCGATTGTTCTATTGAATAGTATATCTTTTAATTTGCCGATTATTAGCTTTCCAGAGCGGCGAGTACTGTCTCTCGCATCGCTGCGACAGGGGCCGGCTGTCCTGTCCAATATTCGAAGGCGTAGGCGCCCTGATAAATGAACATGCCTAGACCACCGTGAATTCGACAGCCGCGCTGCTCGGCCTGCTGCAAGAACATGGTCTTGAGCGGGTTGTATATTAGATCGCTTGCAACTGCGCCCGGCTTCAGCCATGCCGCATCGACTGGCACTGCCTCCACGTTCGGAAACATACCGATGGAGGTCGTATTTATAACGATGTCCGCCTGTTGACACGCTGCTTGCAGCTGCTCGCTCGCTACAGCTTCAATGTCTGCCAAATGGCGAAGACCAGCCGCTAGCTCCTTGGCACGTTCTACAGAGCGATTGGCAATTGTAATCTGCGCAGGCTTCTCGGCACTGAGCGCATAGACGATGCCTCTGGCCGCACCGCCTGCGCCGATAACAACGATTTTTTTGCCCGCAAGCACCGGCTCCGCCTCTTCCTTCAATGAGCGTACATAACCAATGCCGTCCGTATTATAGCCGATCAGACGTCCATCGTCATTTACAATCGTATTAACAGCGCCGATCGCCTGCGCGCCGGCATCAATCTCGTCCAATGCCGACATAATGTCCAGCTTATGGGGAATCGTGACATTAACGCCGCGAATACCCATTGCTCTAACGCCTGCCGCGAAATCAGCTACACGCTCGCTCGTCACGTGGAAGGCTGTATAAATACCGTTGATTCCCGTTTCTCGGAAGGCACGGTTCATCATGATTGGTGATTTTGAATGCCGAATGGGATTGCCGATTACACCAAATAGAGTCGTCTGGCTATCAATTCGGTTTCCCGCATCAATACTCGTCACAGATTGCTTCCCCTTCCAAAGCCGAAGTTAAATCATCGAATCGCGCAGCATGACCTTAACGCCCTTTGGAGCATAAATATCAATCAACGCGCCGGCAGTTCCGTTAACTTGAATCCATCCGAGACCCGAAATGAACACATCCTTGCTCAAGCCGCGCTTGACGCGAAGCGAATGTCTCGTCCACGCAGGAATGCTCTCCAGCTCCTCAAGCGTTGGTCCGCCAAGCAGTTGACCGCGATGATCGGCATAAAGCTCCTCTGCGCGTTCAAGCTTTGTACGATGAACATTAAGCGCATTAGATATATAGAAGGTAAAGGATTGACGGTCACCCTCGACAAAATCAAATCGTACCAGGCTGCCGATAAAAAGCGTCTGCCCCGAGTTCAGCTGATAGACGAGCGGCTTGATGGGCTTGTCCGGCAGCAAGGAGCCGAGAAAACTGCGCGGAACAATTTCCGTCATTCGGGATTCGTAGACAATACCTGGCGTATCAATAATCGCCTTGCCGTCCTCAAGCGGAATATGTACCGCATCTAGCGTCGTGCCTGGATAGCGGGAGGTCGTAAGCTCTCGCTCCATATCACTGTAATCGCGTATTAGACGATTGATTAAGGTTGATTTGCCGACATTGGTCGCGCCTACCACATAAACGTCGCGTCCATTCCGATACTTCTCCAGCGCCTCAATGACATGGTCGAAGCCTATATTCCGTTTCGCGCTGCACAGCACAACATCAACCGTACGCAGGCCTTCCGCCTTCGCTTGCTGCTGGACCCAGTTCCGAATCCGATTGACATTCATCGCCTTTGGCAGCAGGTCAATTTTGTTCACGACAAGCAGCACGGGATTGCTGCCGACAAAGCGCTGCAAACCTGATATCAGGCTGCCTTCAAAATCATACAGGTCGACGATATGAACGACAAGACTTTCTGTACTCCCAATGCTTCCTAGCAGTTTTAAAAATTCATCCTGGTCGACTGCCACGGATGAAGCTTCATTATAGTTGCGTATGCGGAAGCACCGCTGGCAAATAACCGGCTCACGACCAGCTGCCGCTACCGGCAAGTATCCAGGCTGCTCCTGATTCTCCGATTGCAGCTGAACACCGCAGCCTGCGCATGATGCCTGACCTAGCTGTTGTTCCATCACTTTGTTTCCCCCTCATACCATAACCCTTTTTTCCTTAATCGACTTAAAGCAAATCGTTCAATGCGTCGATTCACCCGTGTCATAATACCTTCATCAGCTGGTGCAATCGGTGTGACGAGAATGGTATACAGCCCCATTCGATTACCGCCAAGCACATCCGTCAGCATCTGATCGCCAATAACCACCGTGTCCTCCGCTTTTAGTCCCAATACTTGAAGCCCCTTACGAAACGATTTGCCTGCTGGCTTGCGCGCGGCATGAATATATGGAATATTTAGCGGCGAAGCAAACTTACCTACACGTGTCTCATTATTATTAGAGACGATAACAACCCGAAATCCGCGCGAGCGAACATAATCAAGCCACTGCACCAATTCCGGCGTCGCTAACGCCTCCCTCGCACCGACTAACGTATTATCCAAATCCGTAATGATGCCGCGAACGCCACGCGCATGCAGCTCATCCAAATTTATTTCGTATACCGTATTTACACGCATATGCGGCAAGAGCCGTTCAAACATAATAGATATCCCTCTGCTTTCTGCCTGCTATCTTACGAAACTATACCATACAAACCAAATTTGTTGCAAAAAAATACCGCCCACAGCTTGCATGCAGGCGGTATTTGTTCGTTGCGGCCGGATAATGTCGAATGAGTTAGCAATGCGATGTCGCTAAAAGCTCCGATTGCTCATTATTCGACGAATAGAAGATGCGACATCATCGAAGCTGGTCGATTAAAGAACGGACCTTCATAACAAACCGATCAGCTTCTTCTGCAGTAGCCCGGACAGGACTGTATTTCGCTTGCTCGAAACCATCTAGCACCGCATGAAAGTCATCTCTCAGCCGCTTCTGGCTTTGCGACCATCGCATAACCGCTTCACGCAGCGTCTCATGCTCCTTCCGTTCCATCCCGCGTTTCTTGCATACGCGCAGCAGCTTATTCGTTTCAATAACGATACGATCATTAGCAGTATAAGATCCATGCCTAAGCTTGAGCCAAGAGGTGATGACCCGCTCACGACGGATATAAAGCCATATTGCCCCTGTAACAACGATTAATGATACGAAAATCCAGGTCCACAACTGCGCAGTGGACTTTTCTGTTGTTTCTACGGGAGTGGCAGCCTCTGCCGGATCCGTTTCGGTCTCAGACAATGGTTCAACTTCCTCTTCAGCCAGAGAATAAGGGAACGAGAAACCCGCTGTCGCTTCAAACGGAATCCATCCAAAACCCTCAAAGTAAATTTCGACCCAGGAATGAGCGTCTGAATTGCGTACCGTATACGTTCCCGCACCGCTCGGATTAATGTCTGCGTCCATGAAGTCGCCGGGAGGCCCGTAAGCGCTGACCGGCAGCACGCCAGGAGCAAAGCCCTTCACCCACCGCGCTGGCATACCTAAGCTGCGAGCCATGACAGCCATCGAGGTCGAGAAATAATCGCAGTAGCCCTCCTCGAGCTCAAACAAAAATTGATCCACGAAATCTGTACTTTCACCAGTCAGCTTGCTCAGGTCCGGCTTGTTATTATATTTGTAATTCAGACTAAGGTAAGATTCCAGCAATCTGGCTTTGTCGTAATCATTCGTGCCCTCAGCAGTTACCTGGTTTGCCAATTGGATCACTCTGTCCGGCAAACTGGTTGGCAGCTGCAAGTAATAGTCATTCCGCGCAGCATCCGATCTATCGGACCAGCCAGCGCTCGTTTCCCTTAATGCATCCTCATCCAGCACCGCTACCGAGGAGGTTACAGAATAAATTCCGGGATAGCTGCTGCGATTTGATTGACTCGGCAGCCTAAGCTCCCAAGAACCCGAAGCCCACGTAAATCCGCGTGGTAAATTCGTGTCCTCGTCTTCTATCCAATTCACTCTAGACACTGGCGCTGCCGCGAACAATACCGGGTATACATCATCGCGGACCATGGTAACGATTTGATTCACCTCAATCGTTCCCGCTGCAGGAGGCGGTTCTATGCTTGGCAGATCAGCACCCTTCTGAACAGCTGTGACAGAGCCTGCTTCTACATTTTGTGAAACATCCATCCAGCCTTCACCTGTATATAATGCTTTTGATTCGCCTCGCCAATAGCTTCGCTGGTCGGTCGCAACCGTCATCATCGGCGAATAATCGTATTCAAAACCGCCCCCCAGCGCCTCGTCGCTTCTGCTGTAGCCTGAGCTTGCACTGGCGCCGTTGCCGGGGGAAATTGCATCTGTTCCCTTATCGCCAAGAAAGACCTCTACCTTCTCGCCTCTGGATTCCTTCCAAAGTGTATAAGGATCCTGCAAAATAGGAGAAAACGACGGCATATTTAAGCCTACAATCATTAAGACGGACAAGACGAGCGCAATGGGCAATATTAATTGAACCGGATATTCAATAAGCTCCTTCCAGCTTCTCGGATGCTCCTTTTGAAGCTTGAATAAATGACTGACAACAAGCCAAAGGAGGCCAACAAAGACGACCATGCCGACTTCATCCCATAACCATATCGGCGTGAAGGAATCGACAACCGTAAGGACGAGAATACTTACTCCGATCAAGCCGAACATTCGCGTGCGTGTCGTCGTCCAAATACCAAACAACACATAAAGCAGGAACATGGCTAAGCTGATCCAAATAAAAGGATTCAACTGCACGATGTGGGCCTGCAGCCACCACACCCACTCCTGCCAGCGCTCAGGCCGTCCTACAATCCAGTCCATTCTCGCAAACTGAGTCGTAATAAAAATGGTGGCTGACAGCTGAAGAAGCAGCTTGAAAAACCGCAAACGCACCGGCAGCAGCACATCGATAGCAGCAGCAGCCAGGAGCGTGAAAAAAACGATGGAATAGGTCTCTTCCCACCAGAAGCCTTCAAAGATAGCAACTGTGTTCCATAAGACAATTGCGATGAAAATGAATACCAGCTTCTCGTACCATGCCGCGGAGATGTGAGCAACAATGCTTCTTAAAGCATGCTTCATGCGATCCCGCCCCCTTCCAGTACGACAGGCAGCTCATGCAGCTGGCGTATTTCAAATACAGGCCAGCCGCGCTCACGCATCACATGCTTCCATGATGAAGCAGGATTACTTCGCTTATCCGTCGCTGATGAAATATGAAGCATACACGGAGTAATTCCCTTACGGGCAAGCCATTCCATACTTCGTAACACGTCAGCACCTGTATCCGGTGTAATAACAATTGCAAAGCAGCCTGGCTCCAGCATCGTATCCGCCAGCTGCAGCGAAGCATAAAGCGGCCGCGTGGCATCTGCATCTACATAGGTTAAGTGCTTCATCAGCAGATTGCGCTGTTCCATTCCTGACTTCGGCGCAAACAGGGTCATGCTCTCTCCGATGGAGAGCAGTCCCATTGCGGTATCCTCCTTCAAACCATTCTCAAGCAGTGAAGCTGCAGCGGATACAGCCAGCTCGAACCGCGCCGTTAATTCGTCGCCATAGCCGCGACGATCCCGATCAAGAATAACGAGCGTACGCGGAAGAGATTCGCGCTCAAATGCCTTTGATTTCCATTCCCCTGTCTTAGCTGTCGCGTTCCAATGGACGCGAGACAGGCGATCGCCATACAAATACTCGCGCACGCCATTAATCTGCGTAGTCTCCTTCGCTGAGCGAGAGGCAATCGCATGGGAATAAGGGCCCCGGATCCCCCGTTGAACGCCGTGCCATTGTCTTAGCGGCACCGTTTGCGGCAGAACGCTAAATACCGTCTCGGAGCCGAATTGCCCTGAGTGCGCAAACAGGCCGAACACATCGTACGTAATACATTCTGTATGGTAGAAGCGGTATTCTCCCCTCTGCAGCGGGGGTGTTTGATAAACAACTTGGCCGCTGCGCTTCCAATTGGGCACGAAGGACGTCTCGAATGCGAGCTTCTGTCCGTTATGACGCTGCAGTCTGTCCCTGACGATGACATAGGGAAGCGGATAATAGCCGGGTACGCGAACGTTAAGGCTTACTTCGAGCGAGCTGCCCGCCGATAAGGATTGATCATGCGCGGACGCGGAATGGCTTGCATATACCCTGTTTCCGCTAACCATGTTAATCCCGCTCCACCTTCCAAGCACCAGATAGATCAGCAGTAAATTTAGGATGATAAATAGCATAGAAGCGGTCTTACCGCCTTGAAATAAAAAGTAAAAAAGGCTTGTTATATAGATAACGGCGACGAGCTGCCAGCGCAGCTTAGTATTGTTGATCGCCTGCATCTGATTATCGCTCAAGCCGAACCGGCACTTTCGTAGACTCAATCACCTGATGAATGATGTCCTCTGTTCGCTGGCCGTTCATTCTCGCTTCGGTCCTAAGCAGCAATCTGTGCGAAAGCACGTAAGGAGCCAGCGCCTTCACATCATCAGGCGTTACGAACTGGCGCTGCTGTATATACGCGCTTGCTTTCGCAGCTCTAGCCAGCGAGAGAGCCGCACGCGGACTCGCGCCAAGCATGACGCTCGCATGCTCCCTTGTTCCGCGGATCACGCTAACCAAATATTTACCGACGGCCTCATCGATATGCACCTTCAGAACCTGATCCTGAATATGTACCATATCGGATATATGAATCATAGGTTCAATACGATCGGAAGGATGCACGCCTTCATTGGACAGCACCATCCGATGCTCATCCGCTTCGTTCGGATAGCCGAGCGACAGCTTCATCATAAATCGGTCCAACTGCGCTTCCGGCAGCGTATAAGTACCTTCAAATTCGATCGGGTTCTGCGTTGCTAACAGAACGAACGGTCTTGGCAGCTCGTAAGTGTCGCCATCAACTGTGACATGTCCCTCCTCCATCGCTTCAAGCAAAGCCGATTGCGTCTTTGTCGTCGCTCTATTAATCTCGTCAGCTAGCAATATATTAGCCATTACCGGCCCTGGTCGAAAAATAAAAGTTTCCTGCTTGGGATGGTATATAGATACGCCTGTAATATCAGTCGGAAGAAGGTCAGGGTTGCATTGAATACGGCGGAACTGTCCGCCTATCGATTTTGCCAGCGCTTTCACCAATTGCGTCTTGCCCGTTCCAGGAACATCCTCGAGCAGCACGTGTCCGCCAGCGATAACAGCGATTAACAATCTTTGGATTTCTTCCTGTTTGCCAAGTATACAGCTTTCTAGATTTCGTAGAATATTAGCACATAATTGCATGTCCGCAGGACGAATATCCATTCCATTACCTCCTGAAATTAACGTTGAATAACTACAATTGCCCCATTAGCACTATTTTACAGTACTACTATTACGCTGTACAAATTTTTTCGCTCCAAAAAAAATTGGAGAATCCCACAGGACTCTCCTCGTCTTATATTTCGTTCAGCCCTTTGGTCTAACAACCAGCGCAGCTAAAAACGAAAATACGATAGCCGCCGATATTCCGGCGCTTGTAACCTTAAAAATGCCAGAGATGACGCCGATCCATCCTGAAGCGTGAAGTTCAGTTAAGGCGCCGTGGACGAGTGCGTTGCCGAAGCTCGTGATGGGAACGGTGGCACCCGCTCCCGCAAACTTCACCAAAGGCTCATAGAGGCCAACGCCGTCCACGATCGCTCCGACAACAACAAGGGTTGACATCGTATGCGCGGGCGTAAGCTTCATGACATCGAACATGAGCTGGCCCAGCACACAAATCGCTCCGCCAACCAAAAAAGCCCACAAAAAAACCATACACTCCTACTCCTTTCCTGAGCTGATGGCAACCGCATGTGCAATGCAAGGTATGCTCTCACCCTGTTGAAATGACAGCGGAGACAGCAAAGCCCCTGTAGCAACGACCAGGATGCGATTCAGCTCGCCCTTCTTCATCCTCTTGAGAAGATGGCCGTAAGTGACAACCGCAGAGCAGCCGCAGCCGCTCCCTCCCGCTTGAACCTTTTGCTTCTGAACGTCATATACCATTAGCCCGCAATCCATAAATAAAGTATCATCCATGGGGACGCCGTTCTGGTGAAGCAGCTTCTTCGCGATCGGGTGTCCGACACCGGCCAAATCCCCCGTAACAATCAAGTCATAATCGCCTGGCGTACGCCCCGTATCGTTAAAATGAGCTTGAATTGTATCAACTGCCGCCGGTGCCATAGCGGCCCCCATATTAAACGGATCCTTAATGCCAAGATCGTTAATTTTGCCGATCGTAGCACACTCTACGACAGGACCGTTCCCCTCCGATGCAATAACTGCTGCACCAGCGCCTGTAACCGTATATTGTGCTGTAGGCGGCTTTTGCGAACCATACTCGGTAGGATATCGAAACTGCTTCTCCGCTGTGCAATTATGACTGCAGGTCCCCGCCATAACATAATCGCCGGCGCCCGAATTAACGAATTGAGCAGCAAGGGCCAGCGTCTCCATTGAGGTTGAGCAAGCCCCGAACACACCCAAATAAGGTACGCCAAGTGATCTCGCAGCGAAACTGTTGCTAATGATCTGATTCATGAGATCGCCGCCGATATAAAACTGAAGCTGTTCTCGTGCAATGCGAGCGTTCTGGATAGCAAACTCGGAGGCTTGCTCGAGCAGAAGGCGTTCTGCCTTCTCCCAGGTTTTCTGCTGCATATCGAGCTCAGGATGCACAAGGTCAAAATCAGCGGCAAGCGGACCTTCCCCCTCATCGGGCCCAACAACTGTTGCCGCTCCAAGAATGACGGGACGGTTCTCGAACCACCATGATTGCTTTCCACGCAGCATATTACTGGCCCCCAGTACCTAAGATGAGATGTACAATTCCGACGAAAAATGCCGCAACTGTACCGTAAACAATAACGGAACCCGCCAGCTTGAACATATTGCCTCCCACGCCAAGCACTAAGCCCTCGCTGCGATGCTCCAGAGCAGCCGAGCACATCGAGTTGGCAAAGCCTGTAACGGGAACCGCAGAGCCGGCGCCCGCCCATTGCGATATTTTATCGTAAACGCCCAAACTGGTTAAAACAACTGAAATAATGATAAGCACAGCGACCGTCGGATTGCTGGCTTGTTCGTTAGACATTCCCATGAGATGAACGAACAGCTCCTGAATCGCTTGTCCAATGATGCATATCGCCCCCCCGCTGACGAATGCTTTCACGCAGTTCCAAAATATTGAACGTGGCGGCTCCATCGATTTGGCGAAGGTTTGATACTCCTTAGGCGACATCGTCATTTTCTTGTAGCGTTGACCGCTCTTGCTCTTGGTAGCCACTGACTCTCACTCCTTATCTGTTACGCATACCCTAACGTTTGAAGACGTCAGACGCAGCGCCGCTTGCCTTGTGGAATTCATTATTTGTAATTTCAGGAAGCAATATTCAGTAAAAAAGGATTATCCAGGACGGCAAGCTGCCGTCCGGACAATCCTTTTTTTCTATCCTTGTAATATATGCCTGCATCCTCTATTGGAAGCTTATCTGAGTTCATTATTATTAGTGCTCAATAATCATAACGCCTTTGGCTGCTAAATGCACAGCTAACTAACTCACCCGTAAGCAATTAACGCCTCGACAACATCATAGGTTGACTGGTATTAATTCCTGTTATCCCGTGTTCATACATGATTTTTTAGTTATTTTATCATACCAAAATTAGAGATTGCGCGACACTTAGCTGCAAATGACCTCTATAACGACAAAAATCCGCTCGATTAGAGCGGAATACGGTAGGAGGAATACTCCTCAATAATATGTTCGCCACCCTGAAATACCCACTTGAACGAAAATTGATCGCCAAGGTAGCTGGTCCGGCTTCTGATATCATGCAGGATTATAGTCTCGAAGTTTGTGAGAATGATAGCTTGAAGCTCGGCTAGCCTTGCCTCGTTCGCATCGCGCTGCTGCTTCGCCTCCCCCTCCGCAGCGGTCGTTTGCAGAAAATAGGCAAGTGCAGCCTCACTGTCGCTTATCGATTCCGGCAGTGGATGCCCGGAGCCTCGGAACACCTCCTTCACCGTATCAATCCAATCTTTATAGAGATTAATCTGAATATTCGTCATTTACATACGAAGCCTCTCTTCCCGAATAGGATAGTAACCTTCAGGATAAAGGGGCTTCGTGGAAAAAGCAACCTTTCTCTATTGAATATGGAAGTGACTCAGCTTGACACTGCCCTTCATGCCGATCGTTATATGTAAATTAGCGCTGCCTAGGCTCTGATAAATAAAAGATCCGACCCGGAAGAAGCTTTTTCGCATCTTGAGGACAGCTCGTTTTCGCTGGTGACGAACGGACTTTTTTCGTTAATAAGTACTTCATTAATAAGCCTGAAATTTTCCACACAACGTGAATAAAGGTGAATAAAGAAAAAGGGGCTATCATGAGACAGCCCCAGTTGTTCGATTACAAGCCTGCAGCGCCAAACACCTTATCGAAGCCCTGCTTCGAGCGCAGTACAAGCTCTTCCGACGATTGAACAGGCGCCTCCGCCGTTAGTATTTCCTGCGAGACGGCTCCCGTGTATCCGATTTTTTGCAGCGCCTGAAGGAAACCTACCAAATCGATTACACCCTCGCCAGGATAAACACGGCCGTTATCGAGCGCTTCCTCTATCGGCACATCAGGCGCGTCATTAATATGCACGTGTACGATTTGATCCGCACGGAGCGCTTCGATGTCAGCAACCGTCAAGCCATTCGTATACCAATGATAAGCATCGAACAGCAGTCCGACATTGCTTTCACCAATGGCATCGATCCAATCCAGCGTCTCCTCAAGCGTCCAAATGAACGGATTTTGCCAGCGCGTCCGCAGATGATGCGGACCTACGAATTCGAGTCCGAGTCGAATGCCATAAGCGCCCAGAATTTGCGCGCAGGTGCGCAAGCGGCGCGTAGCCAGCGCCATAAAATGTGCAGCCTTCAGATCCGTAGAGGGTAAAACATACGTACAGCAGCTTGTGCACCCCAGCGCTGCAGCGGCCGCAGCATGAACCGCAAGCTTTTCCACGCCTTGTAGAAACGCCTCCTCTGTCGTTCTCCATTCGACCGGCAGTCCGATCGAACCAAGGACAACATTGTTACTCGCAAGCAGCTCGCGCGCTTGGTCCACGCCATGCCGCTCTATGAGCGATGCCGCATCCAGATCGACTGCTTGGAAGCCGTGTGCGCCAGCCAGCTTAATGAACATTTCATCACTTTCAATCCGGCCAAGACCCGCCCCGGTTAATCCTCTTAACATTGATGGTTCACCTCTCATCCGTGTCTTTATTTAATTAAATATTCCAATCCAGCTTTACTTCATTGCCTGTACGCGAGGATTCATAGATTGCATCAAGCACAAGATTATTGGTTAATCCCGTCAATGCTGAAGTAATTGGCTGCTTGCCCTCGCGTATACATTCTAGGAAATGACGGCTTAATCGGGCCCGCTCGCTTTCATCATTTTCCGGTCTGCGAAGCTCTGTCTCAATCGGACGATCAAACTTCTCCGTCAGCAGCTTGCCCTGAGATCCGCGATAGCTTGCGCCGCCCTCTGAGCCCATAATATGTACAAAAGGCGTATTGTCCGTATCCATATGAACCGCCCAGCTCACCTCAAGGGATAAAGTGCTGCCATCCTCCATTTTGATCAGAGCCGTTGCCAAATCCTCAACATTGTAGATGCCGTTCCAATTCGGAGTTCCCCATGTGCCAATTCCTTTGCGGCTTGGTCCAAACTCCGCATAGGTTGCGCCATATACGGATACAGGCTTTGGATTGCCCATCAAATACAACGCTAAGTCAAGCATATGTACGCCGATATCGATAAGCGGGCCGCCGCCCGATTGATCCATTTGCGTAAACCAGGTGCCCCAGCCTGGAATGCCTTTACGGCGGAACCAGCCCGTTTTGGCCGTATAAATTTTGCCAAGCTCGCCCCGATCGATTTGATCTTTGATTTGCATCGGTACGGATTCCCAGCGCATTTGATGACCAACCATCACAACACGGTCCGTTGCTTGACTAGCTTTGTAGATTTCACGCGCAGCTTCGCCGTTAATCCCCATCGGCTTCTCAAGCAGTACATGCTTGCCCGCCTTGATCGCTTGAACGGCAAGCGGAGCATGGTATTGATTCGGTACGCCTATGACAATCGCGTCTACATCGTCGCGTGCGATAAGCTCCTCAGCCGTTGCCACAACATTAACAATCCCATACTGCTTCGCTTTCATCTCGGCAAGCGGCAGAAACGCGTCCGTAATCGCTGTTATTTCACACTGATCCGCTAATTGGGAAAACTCATTTGCATGAACGCCTCCAATATTTCCTGCACCGATAATCCCAATTCTAATTTTATTTACAGCAGTCAACGGAATTCCTCCTATGTTCTGTTCAAGTAAAACCAGTCTGATAAGCTATCGCTTGGGACTGATCATGTTATTTATGTTAGAATAAACGGTAGCAGAATACGTGCTAGTTTTTCGAAAAAAGTCTCAATTTTTCGGAGGAATCACTTATATCATGACCTATATACCCGACTATTTGAAAACGTATCCAAATATGAATACGTCTTCACCGCTCCATATCAGCTTAAACCGTTTGTATCACGGCTTTCGACCGCATCGCCATGACTTTTTGGAGTTTTCATATGTCGTTGACGGCCGGGGCTCCGAATCCATAAATGATGCAAGGCATGAGATGCTGCCAGGAACCTTTACGTTTGTGCTCCCCTACCAGGTGCATGAGCTGTTCACAGAGCCTGGCAGTACGCTCGTTCTATATAACTGCATGTTTAGCATGGATTTATTGATGGAGCCGGGTCAGGAAGAGGGCCTTCTGCATCTGATTGATCGGAATACGCTGCCTCCCTTCCTTCAGCTCAGCGGCCAGGATAATGAAAGAATGAGATATTTAATCGAAGATATGTATCGTGAATATAAGGGACAAGAGCCCTGGCGCCGTACGATGCTGCAGGTAAGATTGAAGGAGATATTAGCGTGCTTCGACCGCTTTCGAAGAGCAGCCAGTCCACCTCAAACCACATCCAATCCAGCAGGAAAAACAAATGCCTCCGTCTGGCCGATCATCCATCATATTCATCAAAATTATCAGGAGGATCTATCGCTATCCGATTTGGCGGGCCGCTTCTCCTTGAGCGTCTCTCGTATCAGCGAGGTGATCAAGCAAACAACGGGTCAAACCTATGTTCATTTTCTTCATGATCTTCGGCTTCGTCACGCATGCAGCCTGCTTGTCTCCACCGAAATGAGCGTTGCTGAAATTGCAATGGAAGTAGGATACGGCTCCTACAAAACCTTTTCCCGCATTTTCCGGGAATCGAAGGGCGTAGTACCAAAGGATTATCGAAGAATGAAGCTAACACAGTAAAGATGCAATGGACTTTGCTATTCAATGAGCCCGATTAATCAGCAAGGGGCTGTCCAGAAAGTCAGTGAAAACTGACTTCTGGCAGCCCCGTTTTTGTTGAATTCTAAAAATACGCACAAA
>NZ_JBMWAM010000025.1:0-67418 GCF_049725345.1 Paenibacillus praedii
TGCCGTTGTAGCTCAACTGGTAGAGCAACTGACTTGTAATCAGTAGGTTGGGGGTTCAAGTCCTCTCGACGGCACCACTTTTTTTTCATGATGCAGCAAAGTTAGCAAATGCATCATCAAATATCATTGATTGGTGATCATAAGCATTTTGCCGTTGTAGCTCAACTGGTAGAGCAACTGACTTGTAATCAGTAGGTTGGGGGTTCAAGTCCTCTCGACGGCACCATCTTTTCTCGGGATGTAGCTCAGCTTGGTAGAGCACCTGGTTTGGGACCAGGGGGTCGCATGTTCAAATCGTGTCATCCCGACCATTTTCGAATTAAATAATTACGATTCATAACCATCCACTTACTTCTTATGCAAAGAAGCAGGTAGATGGTTTTTTACTGTGCATGAGTAACGATGATGGTATGTGGGAAATATAACGAAACCAATAAATAAATTTATGACATCTCTCAGGAAAAGGAGTGATCCCTTGTTTAGGCATAGGATAGGGTATGCTGCGATGATTACGGCGATGCTGTGGAGTGTGGTGAGTGCTCCTATCGCTGTTCATGCCCAGCCAGCTGCGTATCATTTTGGTTTTAAGAAGAGCGTGCAAGGCAGGCTTCCTTCGATCGATGAGGAAGGCTTTAAAAACATCGTCACGAAGCACGGAGCGTTGTTTCTCGGCGATACTAGCAAGAAAGAGCTGTTTATTACATTTGATAATGGTTATGAGAATGGTTTTACTTCTCGAATTTTAGATGTCCTTAAAGAAAAAAAGGCGCCTGCTGTTTTTTTTGTGACTGGACATTATGTAAAGGATCAGCCGGAACTGTTAAAGCGTATGGTTAACGAAGGCCATATTGTCGGCAATCATTCCTGGAGTCATCCGGATATGACTCAGCTAACGGTAAGTCAGATTCAGAGTGAGCTGGATAAGGTAAAAAATCAGGTGATATCGCTGACAGAACAGAAGGATATGAAATATTTGCGGCCGCCTAGAGGTATTTTTAGTGAAAGAGTACTAGAAGCAAGCAAGCAATTTGGGTATACAAATGTATTCTGGTCTGTAGCCTATAAGGATTGGGATGTAAATGCGCAGAGGGGCTCGCAATTTGCGTTTAATGAGGTTGTGAAGCAGTTTCATCCGGGTGCTATTATTTTGCTGCATTCGGTATCTAAGGACAATACGGAGGCTCTTGGCAGCATAATCGATGAAGCGCGCCGTCAAGGCTATGAGTTTAAGAGCTTGGATGAGCTAGCCTTCACCTATAGATGATCAAAAAAATCCCGCCAATGAAGTGAATGGCGGGATTTTGGATTTATACACCGGTTACTCTTTTGGAGAAAAACGTCTTAAGCGCTTTATAAACCTCGCCTTTCTCCTTGATGATCGAGTACATAAATTTTTTGTGATTGATGTGCTTGTAGGCGGACATTAATGTACTGCTTCTGTTGTATTGGTTGACTTCGCCATAACCGAACATATTGCTGCGCTCCATTAATTGTCCGATCAGTTTTACGCAGCGCTCGTTATCGGAGGTAAGATTGTCGCCATCGGAGAAGTGGAAGGGATAGATATTCCAATTGGCTGTCGGATAACGGCTGTCAATCACCTCAATCGCCTTTTGGTAGGCGGAGGAGCAGATCGTCCCGCCGCTTTCGCCCCGATTGAAAAATTCCTCCTCGGTCACTTCCTTGGCTTCCGTATGATGTGCGATAAAGACGATTTCTACATGCTCATATTTGCGGCGAAGGAAACGAGTCATCCAGAAGAAGAAGCTGCGCGCGCAGTATTTCTCGAATGAACCCATACTCCCTGAGGTGTCCATGAGGGCGAGAATGACAGCGTTGGATTGAGGCCGTACGATTTCATTCCAGGTTTTGTAGCGAAGATCATCGGGCGATATCCCGCCGATGCCGGCTTTGCCAGCATTAGCGTTTCGACGCAGGTTCTCGATGAGTGTGCGTTTTTTGTCGATGTTGGACATAATGCCCTTTTTTCTAATTTCATGAAATACGATTTCGGTCGTCTGCATTTGATCTTTCTGCTTCTGCTCCAGATTAGGAAGCTCGAGCTCCTCGAACAGCATATCCTCAAGCTGATCAATGCTTATCTCTGTATCGATCACATCTTCTCCAGGCTGATCGCCTGCGTCTTTACCTTTGCCAGGGCCCTTGGCTGCTTGAGGGTCTACCCCAAGCACATCGCCAACTTGTGAATCACCATCGCCTTGTCCTACGTGCTGCTTCTTGTTGTAATTATAGATAAAATGGGACTCATCGAGGCTTTTGATTGGCACTTTGATCGTACGACGGCCATCGGATAAGACGATGCTTTCGTCGGAAACCAGATCGGGAAGGTTTTGCTTTATGGCCTCGTGTACCTTTTCCTGGTGACGAGCTTGATCCTCATAACCTTTGCGGTGAAGCGACCAGTCCTCCCTGGATACCACAAATAGCTTTTCTGATTCCATTTCCCTCACCTCATTCCTTATTGTCAATCGGCATTTCTTTGTTGTTATTCAATATATTCAAGAGTCGAGTGGTTATGTGAATGAAAATGAACAGAAAGCAACTATTCCAGCCTAGCAAATAACTAGAATGGGCAATAGCTTTATTAGTTCATAGAATAACAAAATTTATAAAATATTTTGATTCTTATGGATGTTAAAATCATTAATGTAGCTTAAGAAGCTAAGGTTTCACTGAGCAAAAAATGAGGGAAAAAGTTCTAAAGGTTATTAAGCAATTAAACTATGTTCCTCCTCATGCTGCGGCAAAAACTCTACGTCAGCAAAAAAACATTTACTATTGGAATAATTGTGCCGAACTTTATGGTTTCTTGTGGAAAAGGTGATTTCAACAAAAAAGACGGATATTCAGCTATGAAGCGTCTTTGGGATGAAGCTCGCACCTTCACTGCTATTTTCTCAGCGAATGATGAAATGGCCTTAGGTATCTACGAGACTTGCAGGGAAGCTGAAATTTCCATTCCCAAAGACCTGTCGGCTTTCGGTCTAGATAGTGAACTGGTGTAAAGATACCTGATGCCTCAGATACGATGTTGAGTGTGCAAGGCTCCCAACTGGTCGTTTTTGCCGTACTATGCGATGAGCGTGAACGAGTGTTAAAATAGATGATAGAGTATTGTGACATGATTAACAGCTGATTTGCTAGGAAAGGATGTTAGAGACGAATGAAGCTGTTTCATACTGCGGACTGGCATCTAGGCAAGCTGGTTCAAGGTGTTTATATGACGGATGACCAGCGCTATGTGCTGGAGCAGCTGCTTCAGGCGATAGAGAAGGAAAAGCCGGATGCGGTAATCATTGCCGGCGATCTCTACGATCGAGCAGTACCGCCGACCGAGGCTGTCGAGCTATTGGATGAGCTTCTAGGAAGGATCGTTATTCATCTAAATACGCCGGTGCTTGCGATCTCGGGAAATCACGACAGTCCTGATAGGATAAATTTTGGTACAAAAATGATGGAAAGCCAGGGCTTGTATCTGGTCGGACAGCTGAGAGCGGACCTTCAGCCTGTTGTGCTTCGCGATGCGCACGGCGAGGTGCATTTTCATCTCATCCCTTACGCAGACCCTGCTCAAGTGCGTCATCAGCTTGCAGACGAAACGATCCGAACGCATGATGATGCGATGAAGGCAATTGTTGCAAAGCTGAAGACTAGCATGGATCCTGCAGCGCGGCATGTGTTTGTCGGCCATGCTTTTGTCACCTCGACGGGGGAGCCTGAGCAGAACACAAGCGATTCCGAAAGACCGCTGTCCATTGGCGGAGCCGAGCATGTCAGCGCGGCTTATTTCGAACGGTTTCATTATACGGCGCTGGGCCACCTGCATCAGGCGCATTTTGTTCGTAACGATAAGATCAGATATGCGGGCTCACCGCTCAAATATTCGATTTCCGAGGAGAACCATGTGAAGGGCTATTTCGTTATTGAGCTGAGTGAAGCGGGAGAAGTTCAGGTTGAGAAGGGAGAGCTGAAGCCGCTGCGTGACATGAGACGGATCGTCGCTACCATCGAAGAGCTGGAATCGCATCCGAAAAATGAAGATTATGTGTTTGTGACGCTATTAAGCGATAATCCTGTGTTGTTTCCAATGGAGAAGGTGCGGGCGGTTTACCCCAATGCGCTTCATGTGGAACGCCGGACAAGAGCTGCCGCAGGCTTGGGCGCGGATTCTGGCGCGATGGATGAGGGCGGCGGTGCGGGAAGACGCGAAGCAAATCCGATAGAGCTGTTTGCTGCGTTTTATCAGGAGGTTAAAGGAATGCCGCTCTCTGATGCAAAGAAGCAGCTGTTCGCGGATACGTATGCAGAGCTGCTGCGTGAGGAAGGGGGAGCTGTATGAGGCCGCTTAAGCTGACGATGACGGCCTTCGGTCCTTATCGCGATGCGGAGATGATCGATTTCCGCCTGCTGAAGGATCGCCGCTTATTTGTCATCTCAGGGAATACGGGAGCGGGCAAAACCTCGATATTCGATGCGGTTTGCTTTGCTTTTTACGGCACAGCAAGCGGAGAGGATCGGTCTGACCCGCGTATGCTCCGCAGCCAATTTGCGGATGATGATACACATACTTCCGTTACATTTGAGTTCGCGATAGGTCGCAGAAGTTATATAGTTACGCGCCAGATGCCGCATCGCAAAAGTGGGAACAAAGGCGAGACGGGAGGCAAGGCCGAGCTGTATGAAACGACTAGCGGGGAGTCCATTCCAGCCGTGGACCGATTCATTATATCCGATGTGAATGCGAAGCTAGAAGCGCTTATCGGGCTGACAAAGGAGCAATTTAGTCAAATCGTCATGCTACCGCAGGGAGAATTCCGTAAGCTGCTAACCTCCGACACTGAGAATAAGGAAGAAATATTGCGGCGAATTTTTCGTACGGAGCTGTATAATCGGCTGGAAGGCCGTTTTCAACAGAAAAACCGAGAGCTGCAGGATCAGTTGAAGGACGCGAAAGCAACGGTGTCAGCGTATATGAAGCAGGCGCAGGAGGCGCTTCCTGAGCGTGAGGGAAGTGAGCTTGCCTCCACTTTCAGGCAAGACGTATACAGCGCCTCACAAGTCATAGACGCATTAGAGCAAGAGTTTGCTTACTATAGAGAATTGGCTGTACAGGCAGACGAACGAAAAAAGACGCTGACAGCCGATATAGAGAAGCAGGAAGCTTGGCTTAGGGAAGCGTTTGCCTTAAACAGCAGGCATGAGGAGCTGGATCGAAAGCGAGCGCAGCAAGAGCAGCTTGATGCGCAGAAAGCTGGACATGCGTTGAAAGAGCAGCAGCTGGCACTTGCGGAGAGGGCTGCGCATTTGGCGCCGTATCAGGAGCAAGCGGAACGGTTAATTATTGATGCGGCTGCGAAGCGCAATCAGCTGACTGTAAGGAAACGTGAGCTTGAGGCCGCAGATCGCGGGCATGCGATCGCGATCGAACGGTACCGCAGCGAGGAGTACCGTGAGGAAGAGCGGCGCGAGGCGGATCGAGAGCTAAATAAACTGACAGAGCTGGTCCCGGTGGTGACTACGCTTGCCGCTCAGCAGCAAGCAATTGAAAAGCTTGTTTTTGAGGAGAGGAGCCTTGCGGCGAAGCTCGCGGATTCGGAAGCATCGCTTATTCAATTGCGGGAATCGAAGCAAGGCACAAGCAAGCAAATTAAAGAAATAGAGCTTGAAACGGCGCAGCTCTCCGATAAACTGGATAAGCTGCGGCAGGTCGAGCAGCACGGGAAGCAGCTGAAGCGGCTGGTTGATGTAGAGAAGGAAATGGCTCGACTTGCTATGCTGGAAGGCGAATTTAACCAGTCTTTCGAGAAGCTGAAGGCAGAGCATGATCGGCTGGAGGCGGCATGGATTGAAGGTCAGGCTACATTGCTTGCTGTTCATCTTCATGATGGCAAGCCTTGCCCGGTCTGCGGAAGCCAGAGTCATCCAGCTAAGGCGGACATGTCCAATAAGGTCCCTTCAAGAGAGCTGCTGCAGCAGGCTAAGGAGCAGCTGGGCGCAGTTGAGCGTGAATGGCTTCAAGCACGAGCGCAAGCGGCCGCTGCGCAGGCAACGCGCGAAGACGGCATAAGAGAGCTTGCTGAGTACGGCTTGCAGGCTGTCAGGCTGGAGGAGCAGCGATCGGATTTGCTTAGACAATGGCGTACCTTGAAAGAGGAGACAGATGTTCTGCAGACTAAGGTTAAGCTGCTTCCTGAGCTTAAGCAGAAGGGGGAGCTGCAGGAACAAATGCTGGAGCAGCAGCTTGCAGCAAAGGAGCGGCTGCAGCAAGAGCTGCAGCGTCTGGCCGTTAAAAGAACAGCTGGTGAGTCGGTGCTTGACAAGGAG
Organism: Paenibacillus praedii; assembly: GCF_049725345.1. Lineage (NCBI taxonomy): Bacteria > Bacillati > Bacillota > Bacilli > Caryophanales > Paenibacillaceae > Paenibacillus > Paenibacillus praedii. Next base: position 6,346 of record NZ_JBMWAM010000025.1, read on the forward strand.
CTGGCTCGCGTGCCAGAGCAGCTGCGATCTCCGGAGCAACTCGAGACGAAGCAGCGTGAGCAGCAAGCGTTAGCAGACCGGCTGGCGAAGGACTGGAAGCTTGCACAAGAGCAGCTGCAACGTATGGCGGGTAAGCTGGCTGAACAGAAAGCCTATGCTGATCAAGCGGCTACGCAGCTTGAGGAAGCGGATAACAATCGTCTGCAGGCAGAGCAGCGCCTGCAGGACGAGCTGGCGAGGGCTGGCTTTGCCGATGCGCACCAGTATCGCGAAGCGGTAATGACTGCAGCAGCGCAAGAAGCTCTCAAAAATGAGCTTGAAGCCTTTCGTTCGGCAGCTGCATCAATAGCTCAGCAGTTGGCGGAGCTTCAGCTTGAGCTTGCTGGGAAGCAGCGCATCGATCTTACCGGGCTCCAAACGCAGCTGTCGGAGTTGAAGCGGGAGCTTGAGCAATCGATAGCAGCTTCCCAGACGGCGCTGCGAACCGGTCAAGAAGCACAGCGGCTATCGGTTTCCATTGCGCGAGCCAACGGACAGGCGAAGGCCATCGAGTCTAAGCTCGAAGAGGTTTTGGATGTTTTCCAAATGATCAAGGGTGATAATGCACTTAAAATTTCTTTCGAACGCTACATTCTCATCGAGTATCTCGAGCATATTCTTTACGCTGCCAACGCTCGTCTGAGGGAGCTGTCCAATGGACAGTTTACGCTGCAGCGCAGCGAGCGTATGGAGACACGAGGAAAGCAAAGCGGCTTAGGTCTCGATGTTTACGATGCGTATACAGGACAGAACCGCGATGTGAAGACATTATCCGGCGGCGAGAAGTTTAATGCGTCATTATGCTTGGCGCTTGGTATGACAGACGTCATTCAGGCGCATCAGGGCGGCGTCTCCATCGAGATGATGTTCATAGATGAAGGCTTCGGCTCGTTGGATGAGGAATCGCTGCAGAAGGCGATCGCCGCGCTCGTAGATTTGCAGAAGGCTGGAAGAATGATCGGCGTTATCTCACACGTGCAGGAACTGAAGGAGGCTTTCCCCGCTTGTCTTGAGGTAATAAAGACGAAGGAAGGGTTCAGCCGCACCACGATTACGGTAAAATAAAAAAGTCTGCTCCGCACACAAAGGGTGCGAGAGCAGACTCTAAAATCATAAAAATAATTAAACAGCCCCGGTTGCGCCTATCGCTAAGCCAACGACAATTAAGCCAAGAGCGCCAAGAACGAGAATGCCGTTCAAAATAATCCCAATAACGCTGAACACCTTGCGGCGATTTTTGGAGAATGCACCTATGATACCGAGAATAAGACCGATGAATGCGGCGCCAATTGAAGCAAGAATGGATAAACCGGCAATCATGATGGGAACAATGGCCTCCTGGCCAATAGCTTCCATAACAGCCTCCTCATCTTTGGTGTCAATCAGCAGACTGTCGTTATTTACGAGCTGATCGGCAAAAGCGACACCGAATACAATGGAAACGATAATCAGGATGACAGCCACCAAAGACAAGATGAAGGAAGCAATGCCAAGTCCGGATTGTTTTTTCGGTTCTTCCTCCATGGGGAGGGAATTTGAGAAGATGGGTCTTACGTCATGCGGATTGCTCGATTCGTGACTCTGGCTGTCGCCTTCCGTCACAGACGAGCTCTCTTTGTTTAAATTAATTGGTTCATTGCGGTCATTATCCATTGCGATCGTCTCCTTTACTAATTACGGTAAAATTATACACAAAGCTGAAAGGAATGAAAACCATATGTTTCCCAAATATTTCACAATTGGCGCGATTAATGCCGTACTGGCGATTGCGCTGGGCGCATTCGGCGCTCATGGTTTAGAAAATATACTTGATGAGCATTATTTAGAAGTATTCGAGACAGGTGTCCGCTACCATATGTACAGTGCACTGGGGCTTATGCTCGTTTCATTGCTTGTGAAGCAAATAGGCGAGAGTAAGCTGGTAGTGAATGGCGGACGTCTTATCTTGGGCGGGACGATCATATTCAGCGGGAGCCTTTATGTGCTTGTTCTGAGCGGTATAAGCAAGCTTGGGATGATTACACCTATCGGAGGACTTGCCATGCTGGCAGGCTGGATTTGCGTCATTGCAGCTGCATGTAAAGCAAAATCCCGATAAGCGATCATAAATAAGATTTAATAAGAGTTTGATCGGCCTGTTCTTATGTAACATAATATCAATTAGCTTTAGTAAATACTTCTATACCGGGCCAGTTCAATCGTTTATAATAAAGCGAATACTCACTTCATTAGAATAATTAGAATTAGAGGAGGGACGTTGGTGCGTGACGAATCGGATGGATGGTTTGCCTGAAAAACGAAAGCGGCAGCTATTTAAGCAGTCGCTGAACGGACCGATGATTATTAGCAGCCTTTTGGCAGCTCTTGCGTCGGTTTGGATCGTTATTTCATTTCTGTTGATTTCTAATTCGATGTACAAATGGACCGCTGCGGCCATTGCTGCATCGTTATTCGTTACAGCAATCATCGTTTATACAAGGCGCCATCAATCCCTAAGCTTCCAGCATTACCATACCGCAATCGTTGAAAGCTTGCTTCGATCGGAAGCTGTTCCACTTGCTGTACTGGATCCAAACGGCACGGTTATGGAAATGAATGAGGCTTCGAGTCAAACGTTCGGTTATCAGCGTATTGAGCTATTGGGTGAAGAGATTTCTCGTTTAGTCGAGCCGGCCAGCCGACCATTACTGCATGAGACGCTTCAGCAGGCTATGCTTGGTAAGGCTAAGCAGACGAATGTTAATATTACTCATCGTTCTGGCTTTCCACTCGAGCTTCAAGTGATTTGCGCCCCGATGATTCAGGATGATGAAGTGATCGGAAGCGTTATGATTAGTCATGATTTAAGCGACCGCAAGCGTAATGTTGAGCGTATTCGTTACATGGCTTATTATGACGATATGACGGGACTGCCTAATCGAACTCTATTTCAAATGAAACTGACTGAAACGCTTGTAAGAGCCAAAGACGAGGGGCGTGTTGTCGGCTTATGCTATTTGGATCTTGATCGGTTTAAGCTCGTTAACGCTTCCTTCGGACGCGAATTTGGAGATATGCTTCTCATGCAGGTGGCGGAGAGACTGAGCAGAGATCTATCCGAAACGGATTTTGCCGCTCGAATGGAAGGCGATGAATTCGCTTTGCTATTCTGCAATCTGCAATCGGAGAAGCATCTGCTTGAGCAGTCACGCCAGCTGCTGAAATCGATTGAGGAACCCTATGATCTCGGAGGATTTCCCCTACATATAACTGCTAGCATGGGCTCGGTTACGAACAACAACGAGGATGATGACACCTATGCTTTAATTAAAAAAGCGGACATGGCGCTCGTGAAAGTGAAGGAAAGCGGGAAAAACGACTGTCTGTTGTACTCGGAAAGCTGGAGTAATTCTTCCTTGGAGCGGCTGACGCTTCAACACGAAATGTACCGCGCGATACAGCACAATGAATTTGTGCTCCATTACCAGCCGCAGTTCGATTTGGTATCGGGCATGATGGTTGGCGTGGAAGCGCTGGTAAGGTGGAATCATCCGCTTAAAGGCATAATACCCCCAGGCAGCTTTATTCCGTTAGCGGAAGAGAGCGGTATGATCGTACAGATTGGAGATTGGGTGCTTGAAGAGGCTTGCCGTCAAAATAAAGCATGGCAGGATGCAGGACTACCGCCTATTCCCGTGTCCGTAAATATGTCGATCAGACAGTTTGTCCAAAATGATCTAGCCAGCAAGGTGTCAAGCGTGCTTCACAAGACGGGTCTTGACGCGAAGTATTTGGATCTTGAAATAACCGAGTCGATGACGATGGATATCGGTCACGTATCACGCTGTTTGTTAGCCCTGACGGATTTGGGTGTTAATATTAGCGTAGATGATTTCGGTACCGGCTACAGCTCCTTTCATTATTTGAAGAGCTTCCCGATTGATCGATTGAAAATTGACCGGTCCTTCGTGCGCGATATTCAGCAGGATCCTGGCGATGCGGAAATTGTGGCAGCGATTATCGCAATGGCGCATAACCTCAATATTCAGGTTATAGCGGAGGGTGTAGAAAACGAAGAGCAAATGGAATTTTTGCGCAGACATCATTGTGATGAGATGCAAGGCTACTTCTGGAGTCCTCCCGTACCAAGCGGGAACATCGAACAAATGCTGGCGCCAGGCTATGTATAAAAAATACCCGTTTCGGACTGCTTTAGAGCAGTACGCTGAACGGGTATTTTTGTGTTATCGATGATGTGAAGTTAAGTAGAGAAGTCCTCTATTTCATTCAACCGGAAAGTATATACCTGCTTCTCGTCAACATGGTATACCGTAATCAAATTCTCGCCCTCATCTATGTTAATAATACGGCAAGGAATATTTAGCTTGATGCCAAGACCTTTGTTAACGATTAGACGGATCAGCGTGTTGTTCTTCATATAGGTACGAATATTGTCAAAACCGCTTGATGTCTTCGTTATTGAAGCTTGTCTGTTGGCAGCGCTTCCGGATTGATCCATCTCAACTGGGATTTGGGTGAGTGATGCAGAATTTGACTTGCGCTCGTCTATCTTCTGGCCAAGCTGTATACCGGAGAGTATGCGGTAATCCAAAAAATTACAGTTGCTCAACGCGTGAAGCAGCTGTTCGAGCGCTTCAGCATTATTTTTGCCTTCAACAAGGAGCTCAACATTGAAAATAAAAGATTGTTGATCCGGTGATGGGGTTTGATTTTTCATAAGACCTCCGTGCCATATGTTATAGCACTAATATACCACTAAACCTTCAGATCATGTAGTCTCATAAATGTATATTTATTAAGCACTGTTCACACATATTGCATATAATGATGTGCAGTGTAATAGCACTTATTAATGAGATGAAGGGGTGGACTCTATATGATGCGAATGGTTCCTTTCACACTTGAGAATGGCGGAACCGTTTTAGGCGTTGAAGCGAAGCTGCCTAAAACGACATTACTTGCGATTATGACTGACAAAGGATACATTATGTGCGGTGCACTTGATGTCGCTCTTCTAAACGAGCGGCTTAAGGACCGTGAAATTATTGCTGGCCGGGCAGTAGGTGTGCGAACGTTAGAGGAGCTGTTGGAAGCCCCATTGGAATCAGTTACTTTTACCGCCGAGAAGCTTGGTATTAAAGCAGGAATGAAAGGCTCGGATGCGCTTCGTTTAATGCAGTAAAGCAGATGGAAACAGCCCTAATCCGTTGTGCTGAGCTGTTCAGCACAATGGATTAGGACTTCTTGTTTCTTTACATTTTGGTTTATTCCTCAAATAGCTTACGGAGATTAACGTCAAAAGGAGCGTGTACGATACCCTTCTCCGTAATGATTGCTGTTACATACTCATTAGGCGTCACGTCAAAGGCAGGATTGTAAACTTTGATGCCCTGCGGCGCGGTACGTTTGCCGAAGCCCTCTGTAATTTCCTCGGCGCTGCGCTCCTCGATCGGAATTTCGGCGCCTGTCGGCGTATTCAGATCGATTGTGGACAGCGGGGAAGCAACATAGAATGGGATTCCATGTGCCTTCGCCAGAACAGCTACGCTGTATGTGCCGATTTTGTTGGCAACATCGCCGTTTGCCGCAACGCGGTCTGTTCCGACAATAACCGCATCGATCCAACCCTTAGACATGACCATTCCAGCCATATTGTCGCAAATCAGTGTGACATCTACCCCGGCTTGCTGCAGCTCGAATGCTGTTAAACGAGCGCCCTGCAGCACCGGGCGGGTCTCATCCGCAAAAACCCTTAATGTGATGCCGCGCTCTAGGGCAAGGTAGAAGGGGGCTAGCGCTGTTCCGTATTTGGCCGTAGCCAATCCGCCCGCATTACAATGCGTAAGCACGCCCATATCATCTTTGAATAGAGAAAGCGCATGTTCGCCGATAAGACGGTTCGTTTCTTCGTCTTCACTCTGAATAGCAATGGCTTCACTTAACAATGCAGCTTTACCTTCTTCTAAGGATAAGCCCTTGTTGATAAAAGAAACCGCCGCCGCCTTCATACGATCCAGCGCCCAAAATAAATTAACGGCGGTTGGGCGGGAGGTTGCCAAGTATTCAGCCTGCAACATTACTTTCTCAAGCCAAGTATCGAGGTTCTGCTCATCGCGAGAGCCAAGCACTACGCCATAAGCAGCGGCGATTCCGATTGCTGGCGCTCCACGAACCTTCAGATGCCGAATGGCCTCCCATACATCTTCAGAGGTCTTTAATGGCAAATACACGATTTCCTCAGGCAATAGCCGCTGGTCCAGTAAATCAAGCTTATCACCATTCCAAATGACGGATTGTAAGCCTGCATAATTTGTAGTCATGATGTCTATTCCTCCCTGATCTGATGGTTCAATTGTGCACTGCTGATAAGGCAGCATCGATGACTTCGTCGATGGATTGCGCGCTGCGATGATTGCGAATAAGCGATGTTCCGATCGTTAACGCAAGGCGCTGTGCCTTCTCGCGAGCGGCAGCATCAGGGATGCGGTCAATATCAATAACATGCGACAGACCGACGATACGGCGAACGATTTTGCAGCCTGCAAAGCCGATCGCATCCTGCAGTAAGCGATTCATATAGTAGTCTTTGTAGCTCGGCGTTGTTGAAGCGATGCGATCAATGCCATACTCGTCCCATAGTGCCCGGAATTTCTTCTCGAATAAGGTCCAGACATCGCGAACCGTGTCCGTTAAGTAGCTTCGGAAATCCGTGCGCTGCTGCGCATCGGCTGACCAGTGCTCCTGTCCTGCAAAGTTAAGCAGCAAATTAGCGATGACAGCGCCGATATCAAAGCCGATGGGACCGAAATAAGCAAATTCAGGATCAATAACCTTTGTAGAAGCAGGAGTGACAAAGACGCTGCCCGTGTGCAGATCGCCATGAAGCAGCGCCTGCGCATTCGTCAAAAACTTTTCCCGAAGGATAGCTACCTCAAGATGAAGCTCGCTGTCCTTCCAAAGGGCTTCAGCCGCGTCTCTGATCGCAGGGTCAAAGCTGTTATTAGGTGAGTCGGTGTAAGGATCGTCGAAAATAAGGTCTTCTGTTATTTTGCACAGCTCTGGATTAATAAAAGATTTTACGCGATTTTTTTTGTCCTGCTGGTTCATACCCAGATCGGAAGTGAAAAATAGCGTGCGTGCCATAAACGTTGAGATATCGTCAGCGAATTTCGGATAGCGTGTGCCTGCAATAAGACCGTGACGCATAATGATATGATCGCTCAGATCCTCCATGACGGTAAGCGCGAGATCTGCATCATATTTATATACGATAGGAACAAGGCCCGGCGCCAGCTCTCCTTCGAGAATCAGCTTCTCGCTCTCGATTCGGGCTCTGTCGAGCGTAAGCGGCCAGGATTCTCCAACGACCTTCGCATAGGGCAAGGCTTGCTTCAATATTAAGCTTTTGCCGCTCGCAGAATCCGAAATGTGAAACACCAGGTTTAGATTGCCGTCTCCGATTTCACGGCATTGCAGCGCTGCTCCTGCAGGAAAGAATCCTTCGATATTTTTGGCTATTTGAATAGCTTCTTGCTCAGCTAGTGGATGATATGCAGACATGGCTGTCACCTCCGGTTAAATTTGTTGAGGCTGTAAAGCCCAGTATTCACCTCAACACAGTATAATAGATATTATTTCGCCTTGGAATACCTCATTTGATATAATATTATCAATTATATAGCAGTTGGGTGGAGGATGCACATGACAGAGCAGAAGGAACGTCATACGATTGCATTGAAGGAGTGGGCTGTAAGCGTTAAGGCTCTTGCGGAGGGCAAGCAAATTCTCATCATGCGCAAAGGCGGCATTCGTGAGGAAACACGTGATTTTCAGATTATGAGTCCTTCCTTTTATTTAATGCCAGCGTACGAGCATCAGAAAAAGCATTTGCTGAAGGCTGATTATGCGGGTGAGCTTGACGATACATTGACGGAATGGTCGCCGGATATGGAGGAGATTAAGCTGAAATGCTTTGCTGAAGTCGTCGAAGATATTGAAATAACGGATCAGGCAACACTCGATCGGCTGCGTGATTTTCATATATGGACAGATACGTTTGCCGAGGAGAGACTGCGGTGGAAAAAAACAAAACCACTGCATTTGTTAATTCTAAGAGTTTACAGCTTGCAGGAGTCTGTGAAAATTCCGATGCGTCCCGCTTACAGCGGCTGCAAATCTTGGGTAGTATTGGAGGATGAGTTTGCAAAGCCTAACTTCGCGCCCGTTTTGGAAGACAATGTTTTCCGTGCTGAGGTGCAGCGAATAAAGGGAGCATGGGCTGACCGAATAGGCTCTGACTAGTGTGAAAATCGCATGAAGGTTTTCATTCGCATTGATTTAAAACAAAAACTATATTAAAATGATTATTGAGAATCATTGAGAATCACTTATTAATAAACAAGCATGTTTATTATAGAGTGACCGGACGCGATATACTAACCTTGGAGGGATCAGCATATTATGGCAACTCATTTTGTCATCGATGGTTTGAAAGCAGCTATCGACGGAAAAGAAATTTTGAAGGGGATTAACCTTGAAATTAAAGGTGGAGAAATTCACGCGATCATGGGTCCTAATGGAACAGGTAAAAGTACACTGGCTTCCGCTTTGATGGGACATCCTAAATATGAAGTAACGGAAGGCACAGCACAGCTCGACGGTGAAGACCTGTTTGAAATGGAAGTAGACGAGCGAGCTCGCGCCGGACTATTCCTTGCTATGCAGTATCCAAGCGAAATTTCTGGCGTTACGAACTCCGACTTCCTTCGCAGCGCGCTGAACGCTCGCCGCGAAGAAGGGAAAGAAATTTCACTGATCAAGTTCATTCGTCAGATGGAAGGCAAAATGAAGGAACTTGAGATGAACCCGGAGTTTGCTCATCGTTATTTGAACGAAGGCTTCTCCGGAGGCGAGAAAAAACGTAACGAAATTTTGCAAATGATGTTATTGGATCCCAAAATCGTTATTCTTGATGAAATCGATTCGGGTCTAGACATCGATGCGCTTCGTATCGTATCGCAAGGCGTAAACGCGATGCGTTCGGAAGACCGCGGTTTCCTGATTATTACTCACTATCAGCGTTTGCTTAACTATATCACACCAGATTTCGTCCACGTTATGATGCAAGGCCGCATCGTGAAATCAGGCGGTCCTGAGCTTGCGGAAAGACTTGAAAATGAAGGTTACGATTGGGTAAAAGAAGAACTTGGCATCGTGGATGAAACGGTCGGCCAGGCCTAAGCGGAGAAGGGGGCATAACGGATGAGTACACAACTATCGACTCCGACCGACCGTCAATCTGCAGAGGCTTTGGCCCGCAGCAAGGGCGAGCCGAATTGGCTTGTTGAGCTGCGCGGGGAAGCCGCAGAGCTTGCCGGAACACTCGGTTGGCCAAAGCCAGAGAAGGTGCGCATTGAGCGTTGGAATTTGACGGCAGTAGGCAGCTATGAGCAGCCGGCAAAGGTAGGAGCTATTAGCGAGCTTCCAGAAATTGTTCGCGAATTGGTAGCAGAAGGCACGGAAAATTTATTAGTTCAACGCAACTCGGGCTCCGTATGGAAGCAGGTTGCAGGCGAGCTTGAAAGCAAGGGTGTTATTTTCACCGATCTCGAGACGGCATGCAAGGAGCATGGCGATCTTGTTCAAAAATATTTGTTCCAAGCAGTAGCGAAAGACGAAGATAAGCTAACGGCGCTTCATGCTGCATTGTGGAATGGCGGAGTATTTGTCTACGTTCCAAAAAATGTAGAGGTTGAGCTTCCGCTGCAGGCGATTTTTTACAACGACAATGCGGAAGCGACATTCGCGCCGCATATTCTAATCGTTGCTGACAGTCATAGTCGTGTAACTTACGTGGATTGCGTGGTGTCCGAGCCAAGTACAGCAGCCGGTCCGTTCGTTCACCCGTCAATCGTAGAGGTTTTCGTGAAACCAGGCGCTCATGTTCGCTTCGGTTCTATACATTCTATGGGCGAGACTGGTGTCGATATGACAATCCGTCGTTCCGTTATCGAAAATGACGGTCAAATGGAATGGATCATTGGTGATTTGAACGATGGCAATACGTTGTCGGATACGAAATCCGTGCTCAAGGGACAAGGCTCCACATCGGATGCAAAAGTCATCAGCGTAGGCAAGAATGCTCAGCAAAACAGCTTGACGACACAAGCTGTTCACTTCGGCAAAAGCACCGACAGCAACATGGTAACTCGCGCGGTTATGAAGGATTCGGCTTCGGCGATCATTAACGGGATTACCAAAATCGAGCATGGCGCGACAAAAGCAAACGGCGTGCAAACCGAGAAGGTACTCATGCTGAGTCCTAAGGCGCGCGGCGATGCCAACCCGATTTTGCTGATTGATGAAGATGATGTTACAGCGGGCCATGCGGCAAGCGTAGGTCAAGTAAACCCTGAACAGGTTCACTACTTGATGTCTCGGGGTATTTCCAAGCAGAACGCTGAACGGTTAATTATTTACGGCTTTTTGGCTCCGGTTGTATCGGAAATTCCGGTAGAAGCGGTTCGCGAGCAGCTTCAGCGTTTGCTCGAAAGGAAGCTTGAAGGATGAATATAAATGCGATTCGGGAACAGTTCCCGATATTGCATCAAGAAATAAACGGGCACCCGCTCGTTTATCTGGACAGCGCGGCGTCTTCTCAGAAGCCGCGTTCCGTCATTGATGCGGTTAAACGATACTATGAGCTGGATAATGCGAATGTTCATCGCGGCGTGCATACGCTCGGTTCTAGAGCGACTGACGCCTATGAGGGAGCGCGTGAGAAGGTGGCTAAGCTGCTCAATGCGGGAGCGCCTGAGCAAATTATTTTCACGCGCGGCACAACAACAGCATTGAATTTGGTGGCATCGAGCTATGCACGTTCCGTCTGCGGTGAAGGCGATGAAATCGTCATTACGCCGATGGAGCATCATAGCAATCTCATTCCTTGGCAGCAAGCAGCCAAAGCGACAGGCGCAACGTTGAAGTATATTCCGCTGCAAGCGGACGGATCGATTTCCATTGAGGATGTTGAGAAAACAATTACACCACAAACGAAGGTCGTTTCCGTCACGTATGTGTCGAATGTGCTCGGCGTAATCAATCCAATCAAGGAAATTACGCAAATTGCTCATCGCAATGGTGCGGTCATGGTCGTAGACGGTGCACAAAGCACGCCGCATATGAGAGTTGATTTGAAGGATCTCGATGTTGATTTCTATGCCTTCTCCGGACACAAAATGTGCGGACCAACAGGAATCGGGGCGTTGTACGGCAAGAAAGCATTGCTGAACAATATGGAACCGATTGAATTTGGAGGCGAAATGATTGATTTCGTCGATCTGTATGAATCAACTTGGAAAGAAATCCCTTATCGCTTTGAAGGCGGTACGCCGATCATCGCAGGTGCGGTTGGTCTCGGAGCGGCGATTGATTTCTTAAATGAAATCGGCTTTGATGAAATCGATCAGCATGAGCGCCGTTTGGCGACATACGCTTATGAGAAGCTGTCAATGATGGATGGCATTACCTTGTATGGACCAAAGCAAAATCGTGTTGGTCTCGTTACGTTTAATCTCGAAGACGTACATCCCCATGATGTAGCGACCGTGCTGGATTCCAAGGGCATAGCGGTGCGGGCAGGCCATCATTGCTGCCAGCCTCTTATGAGATGGTTGAATGTATCGGCGACGGCAAGAGCAAGCTTTTATTTGTATAATACTGAAGATGACATTGACCGCTTAGCCGATGCTTTACTACAGACAAAGGAGTTCTTCGGTCATGCAATTGGATGATTTATATCGCAGAGTTATAATGGATCATTATAAAAACCCTCGTAACCGTGGAACGATGAATGAAGAATCGGTTACGATCAACCTCAATAATCCGACCTGCGGCGATCGTATTTCGCTTCAGCTTCAAGTCGTTGACAATAAAGTGACGGATGCGAAGTTCAGCGGCGAAGGCTGTTCGATCAGCATGAGCTCGGCGTCTATGATGACGGAGGCTGTTAAGGGTAAAACATTCGATGAGGCGCTTTCGATGGCTGACAGGTTCTCAGGCTTAATGAAGGGTGAACCCGTCGAATTTGAGGAATTAGAAGATATTGAAGCCTTATCGGGTGTGAACAAGTTCCCTGCGCGGATCAAATGTGCGACGCTTGCGTGGAACGCATTGCGCAAAGGAATTGAGCATCAGCACGAATAACAAATTTAAGTATAGAGGAGCTGAATAAAATGGCTAAATCAATGCCGGAAATGGAAGAGTATAAGTATGGTTTCCGTGACGAGCACAAGGCGATATTCCAATCAGGAAAAGGTCTGACACCTGAAATTGTTCGTACGATTTCAGAAATGAAGAACGAGCCGGAATGGATGCTTGAGTTCCGTCTCAAGTCGCTTGAGCAATTTTACAAAATGCCAATGCCTCGTTGGGGCGGCAACATGGATGATCTTGATTTTAATGACATTCAATACTATGTAAAGCCTTCCGAAAAGCAAGGTAAAACATGGGAAGAGGTTCCTTCGGAAATTAAAGAAACATTCGACAAGCTTGGTATTCCTGAAGCGGAGCAAAAGTTTCTTGCTGGCGTGTCGGCGCAATATGAGTCCGAGGTTGTTTACCACAGTATGCAGGAGGATCTGGAGAAGCAAGGCGTTATTTTCACCGATACGGATACAGCGCTGCGCGAGCATCCAGAGCTTATGAAGGAATATTTCGGTACGATCATTCCTCCGAACGACAACAAGTTTGCTGCGCTGAACAGTGCAGTATGGTCGGGTGGAAGCTTTATCTACGTACCGAAGGGCGTGAAGTGTGAAATTCCGCTTCAAGCATACTTCCGTATTAATTCCGAGAACATGGGTCAATTCGAGCGTACGCTTATCATTGCCGATGAAGACAGCACTGTACATTACGTCGAAGGCTGCACAGCACCTGTATACAGCACGAACTCGCTTCACAGCGCGGTAGTAGAGATTTTGGTTAAGAAAAATGCTCGCGTGCGTTACACTACGATTCAAAACTGGGCACCGAACATTTACAACCTGGTTACTAAACGTGCGGTTGCAGATGAGAATGCAACGATGGAATGGGTGGATGGAAATATCGGTTCCAAGCTGACGATGAAATATCCAGCAGTCGTATTGCGCGGCCGCGGAGCAAAAGGCATGGTATTGTCGATTGCAGTAGCGGGCAAAGGTCAGCATCAGGATGCAGGCGCTAAGATGACTCACCTGGCTCCGGATACAAGCTCAACGATCATTTCGAAATCGATCAGTAAGCATGGCGGTAAAGTAACTTACCGTGGTCTGGCATCGTTCGGTCGCAATTCAGATGGCGCGAAAGCGAATATTAAGTGTGATACGCTCATTCTCGATAACGAGTCGACTTCCGATACGATTCCTTACAACGAGATTTTGAACGATAACATTACGCTCGAGCATGAAGCAACGGTATCCAAGGTATCCGAGGATCAGTTATTCTACCTGATGAGCCGCGGTCTAAGTGAAGCAGAAGCTACACAAATGATCGTTATGGGCTTCATCGAACCGTTCACGAAGGAGCTGCCGATGGAATACGCGGTAGAGATGAACCGTTTGATCAAGTTCGAGATGGAAGGCAGCATCGGTTAATAAAAACGTAGGCGTAAATAGTGATACGGTGATAGCCCACCGAACACATATGACGAATCTTTGAATCCGTAGATTTTTTCTGCGGATTCTTTTTTTATTCCTTCAAGCTTTTCGGCTATAAATGAGGGAACGGGACATCGCCCATGCTACCGCTGTTTTTGGAGTAGTTGGCGTTCTTGTTTTTGGGCATTACGCTAGGGTGGATAAGCAGTTCAAAGTCTATTAGGCAAGAAACACGCGAGGAAGCGCGGAATGCCGCGACCATACGCACGGACAAGAGGCGTAGACGACGTTAGACTTGAGCAGAGAGCGCAAGGGAAGCGTTTTGATCTATTGTCTGAGCGCGTCACGCGGGAATTACAAATTTTATGGTCTTGACCATGTACAACTGGCAGCCCCAGAAGGTTGCGAAACAGAGGCTCGGAATTTTTTCAATAACTTGTTAGGTTGGACGGAGATTCCAAAACCTGAATGCCTCATTAAATGTCATTCCACAGTCTTTACAAAGATAACGTTGGCGAGAACGATATCTGCCATTTCTTTTTAAACTGAGACTTCCACAGTGGATATGCTCTGATTGAGGCATATCAGAAAAGTTCTCATAAAGTTGTGTCCATTCCACTGTGTTCAGCCCTCTCAATAAGTTTGTTACTATTACAACCACTTTTGTTTAATAGCAACAAACTTTAAGAAAATAGCCACTTTGTTTCAATGGTTTCCAAATCCAATTAATTTAGGCTGCCGCAAGATACCGTTATCGGAAAATTCCAGTGCCGTCACACGACAAGGAAAGGGGATGGCCAACCAAGCAATATCGGATTTTTTCATTCCAGGTGATAACTTATCGAATGGACATTCACCGGAGTGTTCCTTCATGAACTGCTGCAGTACCTGTTTAGATACATTATCAAGGCCTGATACATGGCCAACATATCGATCCTCGTAACGCAGGACAAGGCTGGAGACGCGCTTATCTTTAAGTTTTATCCCGACTACGTCAGCCACGATCCGCACTTCTTTGCGCTTTTTAAACCAATGATTATGCTTTTTCGCTTCCACATATGGACTGTCCAGACGCTTCGAAATGATTCCTTCCCACTCACGTTCGTTAACCCATTTCCAGAGAGCCGGCCCATCGTAGACCAGATCAGTTACAAACAAACGAGGGTGTTTGTCTGGAAATGCAGCAGCAAGCCGTTTGTATCGTTCCTTGAAGGGCAGGGGGCGGATGTCCACGCCGCCAGCATAAAGCATATCGAACATGACAAAGATCAGTGAGTCATCGAATTTTTTGCGGTTAACACCTATGAGGCCGCGTTGAAAGTTCGGTCGTCTACCATCAAAATATGCGATCTCCCCGTCCAGCACACAAGCCCCAATCCTTAATGGCTGCAGCAGCTCAACGATTTCAGGAAAACGATCATTCCGCGGCTCAACACGCTTTGAAAAGATCTCGACGCCACCCGTACCATCCAGCCTAACAAGCGTGCGCACTCCGTCCCATTTGATTTGATAACCCCACTCCGGACCTGTTGGAATCTCTGGGGAGGTTATCGGCGCCATTGGTACGGAAGGGAGTTGCATAAAGCTCATGATACGTTATCCTGTTTTTTCTTAGTTGTGCGCTTCCGTTTGGGAGTGGTAACAGGCGGAGCTTTTGTCGCTTCGAGGCTGGCTTGCAGGGCGGCCATCAGATCAATAACATTGGAGCGACCTTCATTAGTAGGCGCTGAAACGATGTCGATACTCTCTCCAGCGATCTTTTGTTGAATTAATTCAGTTAGGGCGATTCGGTAATCGTCTGTATATTTGTCCGGCTTAAATGGCTCACTGAGTTGCTCTACGAGCATTTTTGCCATTGTAAGCTCCTTGTCATTTACGACCGTTTGGGCCGGAAGATTAGGGACCTGGGAGATCGCCCGTATTTCGTCCGGGAAAAACATCGTCTCCATACAAAGGCAGTTATCGACGACCCTCAGAGCGGCCAGGCTGCTTTTGCTGCGGATGGAGATTTTAGCGATACCAATTTTGCCAGTCTGCTTTATCGCCTCAATTAGCAGGCTGTACGCGCCTGCTCCAGCCATATCGGGCGAGAGGTAATAGGCTTTTTGAAAGTAGATCGGATCGATTTCAGTTAGATCGACAAAATCTAATATTTGAATTGACTTTGCAGAATCCGGCTTAATGGCTTCGAGTTCTTCCTCTTTGACGATGACAAATTTGTCTTTCTCGTATTCAAAACCCTTCACGATCTCATCTGGATCAATTTCCTTGTTGCAGTGCCGGCAAATTTTAGCATAATTGATCGGCATCCCGCAATCCTTATGCAGGCTACGAAATGAAATGTCTTTGTCTTCCGTAGCCGAATGCATCTTAACAGGAACGTGAACGAGTCCAAAACTGATTGCGCCTTTCCAGACGGTATGCATAAATATCCCACCCTAATGTTTTTGATAGGGTTTGTTTTATTTTGTTAAATTATTCAAAAATAAAAGCCCACTGGCCTATACGGTCGATGGGCTTTTCCCAATGTTTGTATATAATAAGAGCAAACATTCGTATCGAGGTGAGGTTTATGCTTGAATGTATTGGTCGCATAGTACAATTAATTCACAACGACGGAAACCGTAACATACATATCCTATTATTCTGATCCAATCCGTTCGGGAAGGTAGGGTTAAAATTGACTAAATAAAGTAACAGCCAAAGTGATGGATATACAGAATAAAAAGCAAGCCCCGACATTGATCGGGGCTATTTCATTTACTCAAGCGCATGGTGGTCTATAAATCTGAATTGATATGATACCGATAATCGCGAATGCGGTGCAATCTAACGAATTTGAAGCCACAGAAAACGTGTTTCTTCTTCTTATATATAGACGTGCTTAATTTCATAGCTACGCTCGATTGTCAGATCAATGAAACGATTACCGATTTGGATGAGCGGTTGGAAAAACTCGGTTTGATGAGTCATCACAATGATACCAACTTCGCCGCTTTCAAGCTCTACTCGTTTGCCGATGAAATTCGGCATCATATGTTTAATAAAGGTTTGAGTTGTGAAGGGGTCAAGCTCGCTGAAGCTTAGACGGTAAAGCTCTTTGAGTACGTAGAGTAAGTCTCGCTTCTGCTGATAGACTCTCGCTGAGATCATGGCGCTATAGATATCGACAACGGAGATGATTTTTGAAATAGGGTGAATGGCATCACCCTTTAAGCCATGCGGATAGCCGCTGCCATCCACACGTTCATGGTGCTGAAGCGCTCCTATAGACAATTCCGGCTCAATAAAGGAATTAGAGAGAATCTCATGTCCAAAGATCGTGTGCTTCTTAATCTCTTCATATTCGGCATCTGTGAGCTTGCCGGGCTTGTTCAATACATGATCGGTAATTTTGCATTTTCCAATATCATGAAGAAAGCCTGCTTTTCCAATTTGCAGCGCTTCTTCATCTGAATAGCCGACCCAGCTAGCGAGGTAATAGGCAAGCATGCCTACCTGAACGGAATGCTGATAGGTATAGTCGTCTTTCGTATTAAGCAGAAGAAGCATGGATACGACATCGCGTTCTAATTGGAAATTACTCAATAATGGCTCAATGACAGAAATGACCTCATCTTCATTAATTCGGCCGTCAATCAGCGCTTTTGAAAAAAGCTGTTCAAAGCTCTTTACTGCGTTTTCATACATAGGCTTAACAGTTGGCAGCCATTTTGGGTCGACTGTTGATTCAAGCGTACGGCCCAAGTGCTCTTCAGATCTTCTTGCTTCAATATCGACATAGTCAATTTGATGTTGGAATAATTTTGAAATTTCTTGATTATTCAAGAGCGTTCCTTTGGAAAGAACATGAAGGCCATAGTTGTTAAAGGTATCGCAGCTCAACTGGTCTCCATTTATTAAATCCATCACATGTACTCTCATTCACGCACCTCATAGCATGTAATTACTTAGATACATACAATAGTAGCAATCTATTGACATATTGGCAATAAGAGGGTATTCCCAAAGTGGCTAAATACCTAAAATTTCGGCATAAATCGACCTTGCTTTTATTAATTGATCGGTCCCTTGGACGATAGCGCGGCCGTCGCTGAATAGGACTAAAGTCAATTCCTCCTGCAGCTCCAGTCGAAGCAGGTAGCGATTGGAGGTGACTTTGCCAGCAGGACGTAATCTCTCGGAAAGCGCCTTTAAATTCAGCGAAACGGGCTGATGGGGCGAGATTTGGACGGAATGACGGCCGCAAAGGGAGGCGGCAGCAGGCCCGGAGAGCTGCTCGTTCAGAAATTCATAGTGCCGACGTGCACAGCATGCGCAATCGCTGCGCTTCGCATTCGTTAAGGAAATGGGAAGCCAAGCATGATTCCAGAGGTCCACCTGGAACAATGTCCGGTGCAGCGTACTATGATTCCCGCTCAGAAGCTTAATCGCTTCAGTCGCTTGGATAGAGCCGATAATATCGACGATTGGTGAAATCACACCAGCGGTTTCGCATGTATCGGTTGTACCGGGCGCGGGCGGTTCATTGAACATGCAGCGGTAGCAGGGTGTATCCAGCGGCAGTATGGTCATGGACATGCCTGAGGCGCCGACAGCGCCGCCATAAATCCAAGGAATTCGATGCTTCACGCTGTAATCATTTATAAGGTAACGGACGGAGAAATTGTCGCTGCCGTCGAGGATGAGATGAACGTCTGCAAGCAGCTCCTCCGCATTAGCTGACGTTAAATCGGCTATAATGGGCTCGACTGTAACGGAGCTGTTCATGGCGCGCAAATGAGCGGCCGCAGCTTGCGCCTTCGGAAGCAAATCTATGACGTCCTGCTCGGTATATAGCATTTGTCGCTGCAAGTTGCTCCATTCAATGATATCGCGGTCAATGACCCGTACGTAACCAACACCCGAACGAACGAGATGCTGTGCAATGACTGAACCGAGAGCGCCCATGCCGACGACGACGACGCGGCTTGCGCTAAGCGATTCCTGGCCCTTGTCGCCTATTGGAGCGAAGCGCTTTTGTCTTGCGTAGCGGCTTTGTGGAAGCAGTGAGTTCGTACCGGAAGCAGCAGGTTCATATGGTTTGTTATTCATCAATCATTTCTCCTTCCATGTCTTTGCCAAACGATGTGTGTCCTGAAAGGATGGAGGGCTTAAAAATCTGTAAGCTTTGCAGTAGGGTTCCATGGTCCAAGCTGATGGCCTTTCCATTCTGAGCCATCGTCCCAAATCTCTTTTTTCCAGATGGGAACGATTTGTTTTAATCGCTCGATGGCATATCTGCTCGCCTCGTAGCAGCTGTCACGATGGGGTGCCGATACAGCGATGACTACACTCGTCTCCGCGAGTCCTACAACGCCAATCCGGTGGCTGATGGCGCACAAGGCGCCTTGCCAGCGCTCGGCTATCTCTTCTCCGATTTGCCGCATTGTCGCAACGGCCATAGGAGCGTAGGCTTCATACTCTAATCTGACGGTACGTCTTCCATGCGTCCATTCTCGTGTAGTTCCGACGAAGGCTAAGGCGGCGCCGTGCTCGGGAACGATGACCTTTGCAAGAACATCGTCGGAATTGATCGATTCTGCAGTAATGACATAACGTTCGCTAGATTCATCGACTTGCCGGGGCGATGTCTCTTCGCCCCCGGATACGGGTGGCAGAAGCGCAAGCTCGTCCGTTACGCGCAAAAGTGACTCATCAGCGGCGTAGGAGTGGTTGCAGGCGATGAACGAAAATTGTATAAGTCCGGCATGCTCCGGGTAAGCAGCGGAGATGGCAGCTTTTAGCTCGGCTGCAGTCAGCTGATCAGATTTGGTTTGCAGCAGCAGAGCTGGCCTTCCCAGACGTTCGGGGAGACCGGCAAATAGTTTGATAGACCAATTATACGTCATGTTATATAACCTCTCATCGATTCGGAATATGCTGTTTCTAGAATATCATAATTCACGAAAAAATGTTATGCTGATACATAGACAGGAAGGGAGTGAAGCTTATGCCGACCTTGGTGGATCGTTTTGGACGGGTACATGATTATTTGCGAATATCTGTTACGGACCGCTGTAATTTGCGGTGCCTATATTGCATGCCCGAAGAAGGTATGGAATTTACTGAATCCGAGAACCTATTATCTTATGATCAAATTGTCGAGGTAGTGGAGAGCGGTGCAGCACTAGGCATTTCCAAGCTGCGCATTACGGGGGGCGAGCCGTTAATTCGTCCCGGTTTAGACCAATTGATTAGCAGACTATCCGCGATTCCGGGCATTCGCGATATCGCTCTGACGACAAACGGAATATTTCTTGCCAAGCAGGCTGAAGCGCTTCGTGCCGCAGGGCTGAACCGCGTGAATATAAGCTTAGATACACTGGATCCTGCGCGCTTCCGCTTTATCGCAAGACGCGGTGATCTGAAGCGCGTCTTGGAAGGGATCGAGGCAGCATCCGCTGCAGGCTTTGATCCAATAAAGCTTAATTGCGTCCTTTTGAAAGAAGTAAATGAAGACGAAATCGCCGCATTCCTGCGGATGGCATACGAGCATCCTATGCATGTCAGGTTCATTGAATATATGCCGATTGGCCATGCCGATGAAAATTGGCGCAAGCATTACCTTCCGCTCTCAAGCGTTTTGGAGGTCGCAGAGCAGGAAGGCTATGTGATCAGCCGCCGCGATAATGTACACGGAAACGGCCCTTCTGAGGATTGGCGAATGGAAGGCGCGCGCGGGTCTTTCGGGCTAATACATCCGATCAGCGATCATTTCTGCAGCAGCTGCAACCGGCTTCGCTTAACGGCGGATGGTTCGATTAAGCCCTGCTTGTATTGGGTAGATGAGCTGAATGTGAAGGATGCTTTCGGAAATTCGGATGAGATGCAGCGCCTTCTGCTTCGGGCTATGGATATTAAGCCGGAAAATCACGAAATGGCAGCTAAGCTGGCTAACGGAGAGCTGACGCATATGCCTACTGACCGGCGGATGTCGCAAATTGGAGGTTAATAAACCCTCATGAGTGAGATTACGATTGATCACTTTGCGCTTGGCACAGCTGTAACGAGCGCCGCAGAGATGGCTGAGCTGGCAGGCATGAGCTTTGCGATTACGAACAGAGTACCTGGGACGGCCGGAGACGCATTTGATTGGCTCAGCTGGTATTTTGCATGGGTAACAGCAGCAGGCTTGGAGACGGAAGTTGTGACGCCCACAGAGCTTAAAGCGGAAGCGGCCGATTCGTTCGAGGCGACGATTCCGTGGGAGCAGCTGGAGATGGCGGCCGTATTATACGCACTTGAAGGAGAGCCCCTGCCAAGTAGCGGTCCAATTCGGCTCTATGTGCCTAACGGAAGCAGCAAATGTCTAAATGTGAAAAGCATCGTTAAGCTGACGATTGGTCACAAAGCCGATGGCGGAGCAGAAGAGGCAGCCTATGGCTTTAAGTCCACATTTTCGGCAGCAGAGCTGCGTATGAAAAAATAGAGCGCTATGCAGCGATCTTATAGAGCATGGAGGAGGCGTGCATAAAGTTGTCAGAACGTTTTCGTACCCAAGTAGTACTCCTTCATAGTAATGATATTCACAGCCGTCTTGAGAATGCGGCCAAAATCGCCTCCTTCATCGCGGAGGAACGGAGAACCTATGGCAGCGACGTTGTGCTGGCGGTCGATTGCGGCGACCATATGGATCGGATGCGCGTGGAAACCGAAGGCAGCGATGGGGTCGTCAATGTCGAGTTATTAAATAGCTCAGGTTATGAAGTCATTACGCTTGGCAATAATGAAGGATTGACTTACTCTTATGAAGCCTTGTCCGAGGCCTATGTTGACCGGGCAAAATTTGCGATCGTTTGCGCCAACATGAAGCTGACCGCAACGGGTGAGCTTCCGGACTGGGTGCTGCCGTATACTATCATTGATAAAAATGGCCTGCGCATTGGCCTAATAGCCGCAACCGCAGCTTTTACCGACTTTTATTCGCTGCTTGGCTGGGATGCCGGCGATCCCTTCGAGGCCATTCACGAGCAGGTCCGACAGCTGCGAGGACGTGTTGATGTGACGGTTGTAATGTCTCATCTGGGCTTGGCGTCAGATCGGCTTATGGCGGAGAAGCTTGACGGTATCGACCTCATATTAGGGGCGCATACCCATCATTTGTTGGAGGAGCCGATTGTGATTGGCGACACGACGATTTGCGCAGCCGGGAAATTCGGCGAGTATATCGGGCGGGTTGAAATCGGGATGGATCCGATTTCTGCCCGCCCGGTGTTCCGCGCAGCCTGCGTGCCGACGGCCGCGATGGCGGAGCAGCCTGAAGCCGCCGCTATAATCGGCGGCTTTCGCAAGGCGGGACAGCAGCGCCTGAGCCGAATTATCGCCCGGCTCGATACGCCGCTGCCCGCCAGAGCCGAGCGGGAATCTCCGCTCGGCAACCTGCTGGCCGCTGGCCTGCGCCGCTGGACAGATGCCGAGCTCGGCATCGTGAACGCGGGGCAGCTGCTCGGCGGCCTGGCGCAAGGGGACGTGACAGCGGGCGAATTGCACGCCCTCTGTCCGTCGCCGATCAACCCGTGCCGAATGAACATAGCCGGCAGTCATCTGCGCACAGCGCTTGAGCAATCGCTGCTCCCGGAATACATTCATAAGCCGATCAAGGGCTTCGGCTTCCGAGGCGTTGTGCTTGGTATGCTCGCGGTGGACGGACTGACGATTACGTACGATTCCACGCGGCAGGACATGAATAAGCTGATAACGGTATTGGTAAACGGGGAGCCTTTAAACGATGAGCGAATCTATGCGCTAGGCACGATCGATATGTTCAGCTTCAAAGCAGGTTATGAGACGCTCGCTAATGCAGAGTCCCTTCAGTATTACTTGCCAGAATTTATACGCGACATCATTGCAGAGGAGCTTCAAAACGTTGAGGCTTTACTGGATTGCAATCGTATGAGATGGAAAGATATATCAAAATTTTGACGAATATCGCAATTTTCGACAATATGTGTCGAAAAATTAGCATTAAATGGTTGCCGTATTTTAGCTTTTCCCTTACATTAACATTATGATCGGCTTTTTCCGATGTAATAATTAACAGATCATTTAGGGGAAGGACCGAGATCATGCGCTTGTTGCCCATTACTAATTGTAGGCCTGGCATGAAGCTGGCCAAGAAAATATTTTCACAGGAAGGCGTCGTCCTTCTCGGAGAAAACATAGAGCTTACAGATCGACTCATTACAAGGCTGGAGCAGTGCGGCATACAATATGTCTACATTGCTGATCCGAGGACGGATGATATCGTACTGCCATCCTTGATTAATGAGAATACGATGCAATTGGCGCTCAGGGAAGTTCGGACGAATTTCCGCGAGATGATGGATCGCCCAAAGCAAAAGAAGGGCGTGACCTATCCCTATATTGCACAGCCCTTCAAGCAAATGATGAGTATGATTATCGATGATTTGTCCGGGCATAAGGACGCGATGATTATGCTGATGGACATGGGCTCTATCGACCACTATCTGTATCAGCATTCCTTGAACGTCTGTGTCTACACGACGCTGCTGGGGATGGCTCACGGGTATACCCGTGACGAGCTTACAACGCTCGGAATGGGTGCGCTTCTTCATGATATCGGAAAAACGCAAATTACGATGAACGTCCTGAAGAAGCCAGGCTCACTTACGCAGGAAGAATACGAGGCGATGAAGCAGCATACGCGCATCGGTTACGAGCTTCTAAAGGATGAACCGAACCTTCCTCTCATCGTCGCACACTGCGCTTTTCAGCATCATGAGCGAATTGACGGAAGCGGCTATCCACGGGGGATTAAAGGGAATGAGATTCATGAATACGCCAAATGGATCGGACTTGTCGATTCGTATGACGCAATGACAACAAATCGCATCTATAGTCAACCAATGCTGCCGCATCATGCGATTGAACGTCTCTATGCGGGTACGGGAACTTTATATGATCAGCAAATGCTGCAGCTGTTCCGCGACAGAGTCGCGATTTATCCGATCGGTATTACGGTAAAGCTGCATACGGGCGAGTCGGGTGTGGTTGTGGACCTGAATCACTCCTATCCGCACAGACCGATCATTCGGATTCTGTCCAACGAAGCGGGCGAAGAGCTCAAGTCGCCGTACGAAATTGATTTATCAAAGCAGCTGACGACGATGATTGTCAGCGTGAATGATGATCCTAACGAAGTCCAGCGAACTGCTGGCATTTAATCAGGAGCCGATAAGGCTCCTTTTTTGCTGATTTATTTGCTTCCTGCCGAAGCGGGCAGTACAATGAAAAAATAGAAGTGTCAATACAGATCATGAAGTCAGGTGCTGAATAAATGAACACAATTGATTTGCAACAATCCATTTTCCCGTTATCTCCATTATCCCCGATGAATGACCCATGGGATCCGATCCGTTCCCTCCAGAAGCATGGCAGACATCGTTTGACAAGTGTAGAAATGACGGTTTCCAATCTATGTAATATGCGGTGCGAGCATTGCGCCGTTGGCGATACACTTGTTTTATCGGAGCCTGCTAAGCTGCCGCTGAAGCAGATGCTGGACCGCTTGGAAGAGGTTGAGCATCTTGAGACGATCAGCATAACGGGAGGGGAGCCGTCCTTCTCTGATCGAACGGTGCGCGAATATATGGTGCCGCTTCTTCAATACGCTCGCAGCCGCGGCATTCGCTCCCAAATTAATTCGAATGTAACCCTTCCTTACAGCAGGTATGAGCTGCTGGCACCGCATCTGGACGTAATGCATATATCCTTCAACTATACGTCGGCCGAGCAATTCCATCAAATCGGCTTTGCTAAGGCTGGTCATGCGGTATCGCTGGAAGCAGCGACTAAGCTTTACGAGCGAATGATCGACAATGCGCGGCGCTTAAGCGAGACGGGTGTGCTAGTGTCGGCGGAATCAATGATCAATTATAGAACCTATGACAAAATTGAAGAGATTCATCAGTTGATTGTGGAAATGGGCTGCAAGCGGCATGAGGTGCATCCGATGTATCCAAGCTCCTTCGCCAAGGATTTACCCGTACTATCGCGTGAGCAAATGCTGGAAGCGATCGAGCGTTTGCTGAATGCAAGAGATCAATCGATTTGGATGCTGTTCGGAACATTGCCTTTCTATCAATGCAGCGATCATTCCAACGAGCGGAAGCTGCTTACTAGACTGGCTAACGAGCCAAATGTAACAGTCCGCAATGATCCGGATGGGCGGAATAGATTGAATGTCAATTTATTTACTGGCGATGTGTTCGTAACCGACTTCTCGGATGTGCCGGCCTTCGGCAATATCGGATCTGCGAAGCTGGATGATCTATTTGACAAATGGCTTGACCATGACCTTGCGCGCAGCGTTAATTGTCATTGTCCGGCGGCAGCCTGCTGCGGCCCGAACCTGCTAGTTAAGGATATGTACTACAAGGAAACGGACTTCCACAAAAGAAGCGCCATCATAGATTAGCTTTCAGCGATTTACAAGGCTTATTCCATACAGCAAGCGCATATAGAATTAAGAGGAGGGGAAGCTAGTGTCTATCAAAACTGTTGTATTTATCGGGCTTGGTTTGCTGCTGCTCTATTTATTATTTACGGTAGGAGCGCCCTTCCTGCTGGCGCTTGTCGTTGCTATCTTTCTAGAGCCTCTTAATCAGCTGTTTATGCAAAAATTTAAAATGAATAGGCTGGCAGCAGCAACCGTTTCGAGCAGTATTTTTACGGTCATTCTCATTGGTCTGATCGCACTACTTGGTGTAAAGGTTGTCGCCGAGCTTATCGCCTTCTTCAAGAGGGTTCCTAATTATTTCGAGGATGCGAACGGCATCGTTGACGATCTTATGCTGCAAGCGCAATCGCTTTATCAAAACTTTTCTCCCGAGGCAGTCGATACGATTGAAGGCTGGCTAGTTGGTTTAACGAACACGTTGACGAGAATGGTCGGCTCCTTATCCGACTCCGTCATCGGCTTCGCAACAAGCATCCCTGCCATGTTCATTTTCTTTATCGTATTTTTGGTCGCTGTATACATGATGAGCTTCAGTCTGAATACAATGAAGACTACTGTACTGTCGCTGTTTGACGAGAAGTCGCATCCTCAGGTAAATGACGTGCTGAATAATTTGCGCAAATCGATATTTGGCTTCCTTCGTTCTCAATTCATCCTAAGCGCGCTTACCTACATCATCTCCTTAATTGGTCTCCTGGTGCTTCATGTGAAATACCCATTAGCGATTGCTCTGCTCATTGTTATCGTAGATATTATGCCGATTCTTGGAACAGGCTCGGTACTTGTACCTTGGGCATCCTATCTGATATTTACGGGAGATATTTATACAGGCGTCGGTTTGATTGTGCTGTTTCTCGTCATCACTGTATTCCGCCGGATTATAGAACCGAAAATTCTCGGAGATGCTGTAGGCATTGGCTCCTTGTCCGCTCTCATTAGCCTCTATGTCGGCTTTAAGCTCGTAGGCGTAATAGGCGTATTCATTGGTCCCCTTGTTGTTATTATTTATATGGCTGCACGCAGGGCTGGCTTATTCCAAATGAAAATCAAGCTATAGCAGAACTGCTGAGAGCGGGTAGAGCAAGTCTTTACATGGCGGCATACGGCTGATCGATGGATAAAGCCGATGAAGGTGAACGGCTTGCAGCAGGCAGCTTTTTCGCAGCTTCTTAGATATTGAGGGTTGACACCTTTCTTGCATTAACGTTATAGTCAAACAAGGAAATCCACTAGGGGCGCCGTCTTGGCTGAGATAAAGCGTTATGCTTTGGTCCCTTTGAACCTGATCTGGGTTATGCCAGCGTAGGAAAGTGGGATTGTGCGTTTATGCATTTGCGCGAAGGGACTCCTGCCTCATTCAGCCGAAGCTTCAGTTTGAGCAAGGATGGGAACGGAAACTAATCGATCGGTTAATTAACCTGATCTGAGAACCGCGCATGACGACACATTTCAACCGCTCCTTCGCTGGGGCGGTTTTTTTGTTGCGATTTAGCACCGATTTTAGTAAGGTGGTGCTCCTCTGCGATGACGACTGTCCCGGCAAAAGAAGCACTGCTTGCTATTGAGCAAGCGAGGGCCGCGGTGCAACAAACTTTCTTATATGCTTGCGTACGCCTCCAGGAGGAATTCTGACTATTCCATTTAGGAGGTTTTTTTGATGTCAATTTTAACAACTCCGCTGCCGGGCAGCAGAAAAGTGTATGTAACTGGCTCGAAGGACAGCATCCGTGTGCCGATGAGAGAAATCGCGCTTGAGGCGAGTTCGGGAAGAAATGGAGAAGAGCTGCCAAACGAACCAATCCGGGTATATGACGCAAGCGGTCCCTATACAGACGAAAGCTATGAATCAGATGTGAGACGGGGCTTGCCGACCTTCCGCAATGAATGGTTGATGGAGCGCGGCGACGTTGAGCATTATGATGGACGTGCAGTGAAGCCTGAGGATAACGGTTTCTTATCCGAGGAGAGGGCTGAGCAGCGGGGAGCGGAGCTGTTTCCTGGATTAACTAGACAGCCCCTTCGTGCAAAGGCTGGACATAATGTGACCCAGCTGCACTATGCGCGCAAAGGGATCATAACGCCGGAGATGGAGTATATTGCGATTCGAGAAGGCATGGAGGCTGAATTCGTACGCAGCGAGGTGGCGGCGGGACGCGCCATTATTCCGTCGAACATCAACCATCCGGAGAGCGAGCCGATGATTATCGGGCGGTATTTCCATGTGAAAATTAATGCGAATATCGGTAACTCTGCTGTTGCTTCTTCGATTGAAGAGGAAGTGGAGAAAATGACGTGGGCGACCCGTTGGGGCGCGGATACGATTATGGATTTATCCACAGGCAAAAACATCCACACGACGCGCGAGTGGATTGTCCGCAATTCACCGGTGCCTGTGGGTACCGTGCCGATTTATCAGGCGCTTGAGAAGGTTAACGGCAATGCCGAGGATTTGAGCTGGGAGGTATTCCGCGATACTTTGATCGAGCAGGCGGAGCAGGGAGTCGATTATTTCACCATTCATGCAGGCGTGCTGCTGCGTTATATACCATTGACAGCAAAGCGGGTGACGGGTATCGTGTCGCGGGGCGGATCGATTATGGCGGCATGGTGTCTTGCCCATCACAAGGAAAATTTCTTGTACACGCACTTTGAAGAGATTTGTGAAATTATGAAGGCTTATGATGTATCCTTCTCGCTGGGTGACGGCTTGCGTCCAGGCTCGATTGCCGATGCAAATGATGATGCCCAATTCGCTGAGCTGGATACGCTGGGCGAGTTGACGAAAATTGCATGGAAGCATGATGTACAGGTCATGATTGAAGGTCCGGGACACGTTCCGATGCATCTCATCAAAGAAAACATGGATCGCCAGCTAGCGGTATGCGATGAAGCTCCGTTCTATACGCTGGGCCCTCTAACGACTGACATTGCGCCTGGCTACGATCATATTACGTCAGCTATTGGGGCGGCGATGATCGGCTGGTTCGGTACGGCTATGCTTTGCTATGTAACGCCGAAGGAGCATCTCGGACTGCCGAACAAGGAGGACGTGAAGGAAGGGGTTATCACTTACAAAATCGCGGCGCATGCAGCTGATTTGGCCAAAGGGCATCCCCGCGCGAAGCTGCGCGACGACGCATTATCGAAAGCGCGGTTCGAATTCCGTTGGCGCGATCAGTTCCACCTCTCTCTTGATCCTGAGCGCGCGATGTCTTATCACGATGAGACGCTGCCAGCGGAAGCGGCGAAGTCGGCGCATTTCTGCTCGATGTGCGGTCCTAAGTTTTGCAGTATGAGAATCACCCAAGATATTAGGGAGTATGCGGCGCAGAACGGTATGGAGACCAATGAAGCGATTGAGGCCGGCATGAAGGAGAAGTCCGAAGCGTTCAAAGCAGCAGGGAGTGCGATATATGGCTGATGCGGTCGACTTGGTTTGGTCTGATCGTTATTCCAGACAAACCCGATTTGCACAGATCGGCGAAGCAGGCCAGCGAAAGCTGGCCGATTCCTGTGTGCTCATTGTCGGCGTTGGCGCACTGGGTGCTTCGCTTGCGCAGCATATGGTTCGAGCGGGTGTCGGAGAGGTAAGGCTGGTGGATCGGGATTTCGTCGAACCAAGCAATCTGCAGCGGCAAATGCTGTTTAATGAAGCTGATGCGCTGGAGATGCTGCCGAAGGCAATCGCGGCGGCAAATAAGCTTCGTCTTGTAAACAGCGAGGTCCATATTTCCGCTTCGGTGACAGATGTGAACGCTACGAATATAAGTGCGCTTATAGCGGGTGTGCATGTGGTTCTTGACGGCACGGATAATGCGGCCACCAGACTGCTGATAAGCGATGCATGCTTCAGCAGGAACATTCCATTTATTTATGGAGGCGTGGCTGGTGCGCAAGGGATGAACGCTTCACTGGTGCCTGGGCAGACGGCTTGTCTTCGCTGCATGCTCGGAGGATCGGAAGAAGAGGGAGAAATCGACACCTGCGATACGGTTGGCGTACTCGCTCCTGCTGTTGAGTTTATTGCCTCGCTGCAGGCTGCCGAAGCGATGAAGTGGCTTACCGGCAATGCTGCCGCAATGCGACAAACTTGGGTTAGAGTAGATTTGTGGACTTTTCAGCTGCGGGAATCGATTCTTCCTTCAGGACGTGAGGAATGTCCGTATTGCGGCCAGAAGCGTACTGGAATCAATCCATCTCCTCTGCTTAGAGACGGCGAGTCTCGAGAGAAGACCATCAGCTCTGCAGTGCTTTGCGGACGAGATACGGTACAGGTGACGCTGGAGCATCCGCTGCCGCTTGAAGAAATGGAGAAATGGCTGGTGGAGCAGGGCTATCCGCTAGCCGTTAACCGTTACCTTGTGCGAGCGAAGCTCCCGAGCGGGGAACAATTGGTTCTATTTCCTGATGGACGGGTGCTTGTTCAAGGGACGTCAGATTCGGAGCGGGCTGTTCGGCTTTGCAAGGCTCATTTGCTGGAGCGCAAGCTCATGATTTAAGGCGACAGAGAGGTGTGATGAAAGATGAGCAGGGCATCATGGAAGGATTTTCGCTTGTATGTCATTACGGCGGAGTCCAATCATCCCGGTAAAGCAATAGTGGATGTGATGGAGCAAACGCTTATAGGCGGGGCACAGATCTTACAGCTGCGCAATAAGACGGGTAGTCGTGAGCAGGTGCTGGAGCAAGCGAAAGCGCTGCGTGCTCTCACGCGCAAGTACAATGTACCGTTCATCATAAATGATTATCCGGATATTGTGCTTGAAGTGGATGCGGACGGCGTGCATCTTGGCCAAGACGATCTGCCGATAGCCGAGGCGAGACGGCTGTTAGGTCCGGATCGAATCATTGGGATTTCGACTCATAATATAGAACAAGCGTTAGCGGCCGAAAAAGCAGGAGCCGACTATTTAGGCGTCGGACCTGTCTTTCCGACAGATACAAAGCCTGGAAGAGCAGCGGTTACGACAAGCTACGTCCAGGAAGCAGCTCGTCATGTCACGATACCGTTCGTAGCTATCGGCGGTATCACGCTTGGTAATGTGGATCAGGTGCTGGCTGCGGGTGCGGAGCGTATTTGTGCGGTTTCGGCAATCGTTGGAAGCGTTGATCCGGCTGAGACTTGTCGTGCTTTGCGAAGTCGGATGGAGACAGCTGCACACGATGCTGTAATTGCTGAGCAACTGGTAAGGGTGAACGGACGCGAGGAACGGACGAGTGCGAGAACGGTTGATGAGCTGGTGCGGCAGCTTGGACAGCAAAATAAGAAGCTCATCGTCGAATTGAATGGCGTTATCGTGCAGCGGGCTTTATGGGACGAAACGGAATTGCGAAATGGCGCTTCGGTTGAGCTCATACATTTTGTAGGAGGGGGCTGAAGAGGTTGGAGAGAAGGCTAGAAGACGATCCGTTAATTATTGGCGGTCAGAGTCTGAGCTCGCGCTTCTTGTTTGGAACAGGAAGGTTTCCGAGTCCAGCGGTGCTTCAGCAGGCGCTGGAGGCGTCTGGGTCTGAGGTGATTACCTTTGCGGTTCGCAGGGTCAATTTGGAAAGCGTCGAGGATGATTCCGTGCTGCAGCACTTTGAGGATAATCGGCTTACTTATCTTCCGAATACGTCCGGCGCAAGCACGGCCGAAGAAGCGATTCGGATTGCGAGACTGGCACGGGCGGCGGGGCTCGGTAATTGGATCAAAATTGAAATAAGCGGGGATGCCCGTACGCTCCTGCCCGATCCGATCGAGACGCTCCGCGCCACGGAGCAGCTTGCTAAGGAGGGGTTTATTGTCCTGCCCTATACGTCAGATGATCCGATATTATGCAGAAGACTAGAGGAGGCGGGCGCATCGGCCGTTATGCCTGGCGGATCGCCGATCGGCACGGGACTTGGGCTGCTGAATCCTTACAATTTGGGCTTGATTGCGGAGCAGGCCCGTGTTCCGATCATTATTGACGCAGGCATTGGCTCGGCGAAGGATGCGGCTGAAGCGATGGAGCTTGGCGCGGACGGCATATTAGCCAATACGCCGATTGCAAAAGCGCAGGACCCGATTTTGATGGCGCACGCCTTCCGACTGGCGATCGAAGCGGGCCGGCTGGCAAGGCTTGCCGGAAGAATCCCGAAGAAACCTTACGCTTCCGCAAGCAGCGATTCCGAAGGCTCGCTATTTGAGATTTCGGCAAGCAGCGCGGGAGGTAGTGCATAATGCCCCAATCCATCGTTGTGCTTGGAGGTGGCATTATCGGCTTGTCCTGCGCCTTTGAAGCGGCTCGAAGAGGAATGAGGGTTACGCTTGTGGAGCCGGCTTCGCTCGGCGGGCAAGCGTCTGGCGCCGCGGCGGGGATGCTGGCCCCATTTTCTGAAAATACAGAGCAGCCGGACAGCTTTTTCCAGCTATGCTTAAGCAGTCTGCGGTGCTTTCCGGAGTGGATTGCTGCGGTAGAGGAGCTGTCTGGCTTGTCTGCGGAATGGATACGAAGCGGCAGTATTCATGTATTTCAGCATGATGCGGATTTGCTTCCCATTGAATCGAGGCTGCGATGGCAGAATGCATGGGGTGCGAAGGCGGAGCTAATTGATCAGGCGCAGCTTCAAAAGCTGGAGCCGATGCTTGCAAAATCCGCTGCTGCCGGCGTGTTCACCCCGGAGGAGAGCCATGTGTATGCACCCAAACTTGTTGTGGCGCTGGAAGCAGCCTGCCGCAGGCTGGGTGTTATTATTTTGGATCAAGCCGGTGAAATTGAAAATGTAGACGTGCATGGAGCGGAAGGGGTCACCGTTCGCGCCAAAGGGCTGGAGCGGAGCGTCCATGCCGATCAGGCCGTCGTATGTGCGGGCGCATGGGCAGGCGCTTATGAGCGATGGTTTGGGCTGACGATACCGATACATCCGATTCGCGGCCAAATATGCTCCTTCGAGCATAACGCTAACGAGGTTCGGCATATGGTTTTTTCCAGTGAAGCCTACTGGGTTGGCAAAAGCAACAAGCGGCTTGTCTGCGGGGCATCCGAGGATGTCGCAGGCTTCGAGACCAGCGTGACTGAACGCGGTATCGGTCGTTTAATCCGCAGCTCCAACCGGCTTTTCCCGTTTCTCGAGGGGAAGCAGACAGCGCATCGATGGGCAGGACTTCGTCCGGCTACCCGCGATGGCATGCCGCTGTTGGGAGGGGTGAAAGGAAAGCCGAACGTTCTCATGGCAGCAGGTCATTACCGGAACGGGGTTTTGTTAAGTCCGGTAACCGCTGCTATTGTAGCTGATCTGCTGGAGGGGAAGCAGACGGGAGTGCCGCTGCACGCTTTCGCGCCTCACCGGTTTACACCAGTTTCTAAAATCATACATTGAAAAAAACTACAAAATCTGCTATATTGAAAACGAGAATCGTTATCATTATAGCAGATTTTTTTTTTTTATGTCTCGATAGGGCGTACAAAGTTATTAACTTCCTAGAGCATATTAATAGCAAGATAGACTTCGTTAAAGTTTACATACAGAAGGGTAGTTTAACAATGTCGGCGCAATCAAATGAAAAATTGCTCACACGTTCTAATATGCGAATTAGGCCTTTGATAGCTAGCTTTATTCTGATGGGAGGACTGGCTGCGCTCATTCTTTCCATTGCCTTATCCATCTCTGTCGGCGCAGCAAATATTAAGCTGTCCATGGTGTGGGAAGCGTTGTTTCAATTTAATCCGGCTATAATGGATCATCAGATTATTAGGGAGATGCGCATGCCCCGTGTGCTCGCCTGCGTATTGGTAGGCGCTGCTTTTGCGGTCGCCGGCGCTTTAATGCAAGGGATGACGCGAAATCCGTTAGCCGATTCCACCTTGCTGGGGGTAAATGCCGGAGCGGGTCTCATGCTGGCAGTCAGCATGGCTTTTTTTCCATTTATAACTTATTTGAATTTAATGTTTATGTCGTTTGCAGGAGCAGCGCTTGGGCTGGGACTTGTGTATGGTATAGGTACGCTTGCTAAGGGAGGCTTAACACCGGTGAGGCTTACTTTAGCCGGGGCGGCAGTCGGCGCTCTGCTCGTGGCGCTTGCGGAAGGCATTGCGCTTTATTATCGCGTTGGACAGGATCTGGCCTTCTGGTACGCTGGCGGAGTAGCGGGCATCAAATGGCTGCAGCTTGAAATTGTTGCCCCTTGGATCATTACAGCCTTAGTTGGCGCCATGCTTATTTCCCGATCGATTACAGTGTTAAGCTTGGGGGATGATGTAGCGGCAGGTCTCGGTCAGCGGACGGGACTGGTGAAGCTTGCCGGCGTTGTCATCGTACTGCTGCTTGCTGGCGCATCGGTGTCCGCTGTCGGCTCTATTGGATTTGTAGGTCTCATCATTCCGCATATCGCGCGTTTTTTCGTCGGTGTCGATTATCGCTGGATTATTCCATGCTCGGCGATATTCGGCAGTCTTCTCATGGTCTTAGCTGATATCGGCGCCAGAATAGTTAATCCTCCTGAGGAAGTTCCAATCGGTATGATCATTGCTGTTATCGGCGTTCCCTTCTTCTTGTATTTAATTACTAGGATGAAGGGGGAATAGCCGTGGATAAGCTATATATTACGTCTGCCGAGAATCGGAGAAGAAGGCGCGCGTACATCTTAATTACGGTGCTTAGCGTTCTCATTATTGCTGCATTTATTATGAGTATGAATACCGGCACTATTCGGCTAACTCCGCTAGAGGTGCTGAAGACGCTATTCGGAGGTGGCACTGAGGAGCAGGAGCTTATCTTGTTTGATTTTCGTTTGCCGCGGATCGTGATCTCTGTTTTGATCGGTATCGGCTTTGCCGTTTCCGGCAGCATTATTCAAGGGGTGTCACGCAATCCGCTTGCCGACCCGGGTTTACTAGGTATTAATGCAGGCGCAAGCCTTGCCGTGGTCCTGTTTATCAGCTTTTATCCAGCCGCGCTAAGAGGCTCGGTCTTTCTGATGCCGATCGTTGCTTTATTGGGCGCTGCTTTGACGGCGCTGCTCATTTTCATTTTCTCTTACAAACCGCATCGCGGCTTGCTGCCAACAAGGATGATTCTTGTCGGTATCGCTTTTGCGGCAGGCATCAGTGCTTTGATTCAAATCCTGCAAATTCGGCTCGATCCAAATCAATTTCAGTACATAGCGTTATGGTTGGCAGGGAATATTTGGGGCACGAACTGGAAATATGTGCTTGCCCTGCTTCCTTGGTTTCTTCTTATTCTCCCTTTTGTCTTCGCTAAGTCGAAGGTGTTGAATGCATTAAATTTGGGCGAGCATATGGCAGTCGGCTTAGGTGCGCGTGTGAATAAAGAAAGAATGTGGCTTCTTGCCGCTGCGGTCGGCCTGGCTGGCTCCTGTGTGGCCGTTGGCGGAGGGATTGGGTTTGTCGGTCTAATCGCGCCCCATGTCGCGCGAAGGCTCGTCGGACCGAAGCATCAGGTGCTGCTCCCCGCTTCCGCTCTGGTCGGTGGCCTGCTTGTTATTACAGCGGATACGATCGGAAGATCGATAATGGATGGCATACCAACCGGCATCATCGTGTCTGTCATTGGAGCACCGTATTTTTTATATTTATTGTCTAGGTCAAAATAATAAATCCCTTCTTCATTTAAGGAAACCGCGGTGAGCTTTCTCATCTGCGGTTTTTTTTATGCGTTCTTGAGTAGCGAGCCTATAGGGAGATGCATATATTACCAAAGAAATTTCAGGTGGAAGAAGGAGAGGACTATGGCCAAAAGCAGAAAAGGGAAAAGCCCGCGGGGGCGGAAGCCGCTTTTTTATGTCGATAATCCGAATACTTCCGAATTAGAGTGGCTGGACGATTTAAAAAAAATGAAAGCTGCTCCACAAGCACTAGCACAAGCACAAGCACATGCACAAGCAAAAACACAAGCAAACAAAATGCACTTAAAAGTAAAGGATGAATCTGGAAAGGCTAATATCAATGTATTTCATGCTGTTTTGGAAGGAACGACTGAAAAAAACGATAGTGAAGCCGTAATTACGGAGCAGAGTATTCTGCCTGAACCGTCAGAAGAAGTGGACAATACTCAGCAAGACACGATAATAGCGGAGGAGGAGCCCGCTTGTGCTGAGCCGGAAATATCAGGAACAGAGCTCAGCCACGAAGAAAAGCTGAAAATAGCTGAAGATAAGAAAAATGCAAATGCGCCGGTGCCTTTCATCTACACAGATGATTTGGTCGACCATGCGATTACAGCCGAGAAAATCGCACCATTCGCGGTTGATGCCAGCAAACTCGCCCATGGCAGTATTAATGCAAGCACGATCGCCGATTATGCGGTAGGAAATGTTCATATTGCTGACGGAGCGATTAACTCAGTCAAAATTGCCGAAGAATCAATTATCGGAAAGCATTTGACGAAAAACTCGATCTCTGGCAGTAAAATATTGGATCATTCCATCAGCGGAAGTAAGTTTAAGGATGGCAGCATCACGTCGGAAAAGCTTGCCGACCGTACGATCAGTTCACATAAAATTGCAGATGGTTCGATTGAGTCGAGACATTTGAAGTCGTTCATTGTGACATCTGAGCTTCTCGCCGAACAGTCCATTACGGCCGATAAAATTAAAAGCGGCGCGATTCAAACTGAAAATCTGGCAAATGACGTCATCACCAGCTCTAAGCTTGCAGAAGGCTCGGTTACCCGCTCTAAGCTTCGGGATGGTATCATATCAAGCGAAAAAATTGAAGCGGGAGCGATTGATGCCACCCATCTGCAGCCAGACATTTTGCTTGCTGAACATGTCGCTGTAGGTGCAATTCATGGAAAGCATTTGGCCCCAGGCGCAATTTCGGCAGAGCATCTGGCAGAAGGGGCGGTAGGAAAAAGAGAGCTTCAGGCAAAAGCGGTAGACTCCGAGCAGTTGGCCGATGGAGCGGTCTCCGCCATACATTTGCAGGCAGGGGCCGTACAAAGCGCCCACATCGGAGCGAGAGAAATTATAAGCGCTCATCTCGCTGAGCAGTCGGTTAGTTCGGTGAAACTGGCCGATCAATCGGTATCAACCATAAAGCTCATCGATCATTCCGTTACGTTATCCAAGCTTTCAGATCAAAGTGTAAATTCTCAAAAGCTTGTTAACGATGCGGTTCTTAACCGTCATCTCGGTCGCGGCAGCGTCACCTCCGATAAAATTGCCGAAGGACAGGTGCAGCAGGCCCATTTGACCGCAGACTCCGTATCGGGCAAGCAGATCGCCGCTAACTCCATACTAAGGAAGCATTTGCAAAACGCGATTGTTAATGAGGAGAAGCTAGCGCCTCATGCTGTTCGAGATGAGCATATTGGTTACGGAGCTGTAGGGATGGCTCAGCTGGCTGATCATTCGGTGTCTAGAAGCAAGCTGACGGAAGGTGCGGTAGACGGTTCAGTATTGGCGAATGAGTCTGTTAATACGGAGCATTTGCAGGATGAGCTTATCACATTTCAAAAAATTGCGCCTGCAGCGCTTAGACCCTACCATTTTACGGCAGAGACGGTAACGGAAGAAGCGATTGCGCCAGCTGCTGTTGCCGGAAAGCATTTGCAATCAGGGATCATTGAAAGCCGCCATTTATCGAATAATATGATCGGTACGGAAAAGCTGGAGGATGGAGCGGTAACAAGCAGCAAGCTGTCGTACGGAGCAGTTATGGAGAAACATCTCGGGACGGGAGTTGTATTCTCTCATCATCTAGCCGATCATATCGTGAATTCATTGAAGATATCTCCGGAGTCGGTCACCACGGATAAGCTCGCGGATTTGTCGGTTTTGACATCTAAGCTGGCAGAGGGAAGCGTTACAAGCGAGAAAATAGCCGCTAAATCGATTTTGCCCATCCATTTTGCGGAACAATCCATAACGGCTATTCATATTACTCCCGGTTCTATTCAATCTAGTCATGTGCAGGAAGGGATAATTGAGGCAAAGCATCTGGCTGCTCAATCGATTGGACCTCAATCGCTTAAGGATGAGGCCGTCACAACCGAAAAGCTGGCGGGCAGAGCAGTGCAATCGAAGCAAATTGCTGATGAAGCGGTGCAAAGCCGTCATTTGTCTGGGGGTTCAGTGCTTGGCATTCATTTGAGCGAGAGCAGCGTGCATGGTAATCACATCGTTGATGAGTCCATAACAGCGGAAAAGCTGAGCCCCCGCAGCGTCGGTGAAGCACAGCTTCAGGACGGCTCCGTTACGGCTTCGGCATTGCGCGGCGGAATTATTGGCACGGATCATGTAGCTGAAGCCGCGATAACGTCCGAAAAAATTGCCAAGCTGGCGATTAGCGCCAAGCAATTGCAGCCCTCTTCGGTCAATGCCGTTCATTTGACACCCGGCAGCGTTGGAGAGAGCGTTATTCAGAAAGGTGCGGTAACAAATGCAAAGCTTGCGCCGGATGCCGTATCCGGTGAGAATGTGCAGCTTGAATCATTAGCTGGCAAGCACTTGAAGTCGGATTCGATACAAGGCTATCACATTCGCAAAGGAACGATTACGTTATCTCATTTGGCTGGTGATATACATGCATTCGAGAAGATTGCTGATGAAAGCATCGCTGGCCGTAAGATTAAGCAAGGTACTATTATCAGAGAGCACTTGACCGCAGACAGCGTAGGAAATGAGCAACTGGCCGATGCTGCCGTTACGAGAGAAAAGCTATCGTTTGCAGTCGTTGGTAATGAACAGCTGAGCGACAGCAGCGTGACGGAAGAGAAGCTTGCACAAGGCAGCGTAGGAAGTGAGAAGCTGGCCGATGGCAGTGTAACGACGGAGAAGCTTGCGCTTGGAAGCGTGGGAAGCGAGCAGCTGGCGGAAGGCAGCGTAACGACGGAGAAGCTTGCGCTTGGAAGCGTGGGGAGCGAGCAGCTAGTCGATGGCAGCGTCACAACGGAAAAGCTTACGCTTGGAAGTGTAGGAAGCGAGCAGCTAAGGGAAGGCAGCGTAACGACGGAAAAACTTGCGCTTGGAAGCGTGGGGAGCGAGCAGCTAGTTGATGGCAGCGTCACAACGGAAAAGCTTACGCTTGGAAGTGTAGGAAGCGAACAGTTAGCGGAAGGCAGCGTCATAACGGAAAAGCTTGCTCCTGGAAGCGTAGGAACCGAGCAGCTAGCGGAAGGCAGCATAACTGCTGAAAAACTGGCTCTTGGAAGTGTAGGAAGCGAACAGCTGGCCGAAGGCAGCATAACAACGGAAAAACTGGCGTTTGGAAGTGTAGAAAGCGAGCAGTTAGCGGAAGGCTGCGTAACGATTGAAAAATTAGCATATGACAGCGTAGGAAGCGAGCAGCTAGTCGACGGCAGCATCTCGACAGAAAAACTGGTGTACGGCAGCGTAGACAGTGATCAGTTAGCAGATGGCAGCGTCACAACTGAAAAGCTTGCGTTCGGCAGCGTGGGAAGCGAGCAGCTAGCGGAAGGCAGCGTCACAACGGAGAAGGTTGTGCTTGGAAGTATAGGCAGCAAGCAGTTAGCTGCAGGCAGCATAACAACGGAGAAGCTGGCATTTGGCAGCGTAGGAGGCGAGCAACTGGCTGCAGGGTGCGTATCGATCGAAAAACTTGCCTACCGAAGCGTATCACGAGAGCATCTAGTCGATGGCAGCATAAACACAGAAAAACTTGCACTGGGAAGCGTAGGCACAGAGCAGCTAGCGGAGCGCAGTGTAACTACGGAGATATTGGCATACGGCAGTGTAGATCGTGATCAGTTAGCTGCAGGCAGTGTGACAGCGGAAAAGCTAGCGGAGGGGAGCGTAAGCTGCAAGCATTTGGCAGAAAGCGGTATTACAGCAGAGAAGCTGGCGTACGAAAGCGTAGGCAGTGATCAGCTAGCTGCGGGCAGCGTGACGGATGAAAAGCTAGCGAAAGGAAGTGTAACTAGAGAGCATCTGGCAGAAGGCAGCATAACAGCAGATAAGCTGGCGTACGGAAGCGTGGAAAGCGATCAGCTGGCTGCTGGCAGCGTAACTAGAGAGAAGCTAGCGAGAGGAAGCATAGGCAGCGAACAACTTATCGAGGGTAGCGTCACGGCAGAAAAGCTGGCACACGGAAGCATAGGCAGCGAACAATTGGCCGAAGGAAGCATAACATCAGAAAAGTTGACGAGAGACAGCATAAAGAATGAGCATTTAGCGGCAGGCAGCGTGACATCGGAAAAGCTTGCAAGTGGCAGTATAGGCAGCGACCAGCTAGCGGAAGGCAGTGTGATAAAGGAGAAGCTGGCATACGGAAGCGTAGGCAGAGAACAGCTGGTTGAAGGCAGCGTAACGAGAAAAAAAATGGCAAACAGCAGTGTAGGCAGGGAGCAGCTAGCGGAAGGCAGCGTAACAACGGAGAAGCTGGCGCAAGGCAGCGTAGGCAGCGACCAGCTAGCGGAAGGCAGCGTAACAACGGAGAAGCTGGCGCACGGAAGTGTGGGGTCGGAGCAGTTGCTAACTGGCAGTGTAACAATTGATAAGCTAGCGCCAGATTTACTGTCGCAGTATGTACTTGGCAGCAGTTTTATTCAGACACAAGATATTGCTGATCATTCGATTTCAAGCAAGCATTTGCAGGAGCAGTCTATCGAGCTTTCAGCTTTGCGGTTCACGCCGGTTTTAACGAATTCAGGCAGCGGCGAAGTCAAGCAGCAATTCGGACTTACACCTTATAGCTTTTCCACTCAGGAAGAGAGAATTGACATTAGCTTTACATTCGAGGAGCCATTTGCTAACGATCAATACGTGCTGACTGCAATGACTGATAATCCATCCTGCTATGCAGTCATCCAATCGAAGATGGTCGATCAAGCGACGATAGCTATCATTCGAACCCGCATTAGTTTGGAACCCAAAGGATGCATTAACTGGATTGCGATTGGCAGGTCCTAATCACAATCAAAAGAAGATTATGTCCGCGAGAGGCGTCATAATCTTCTTTTACTTATAGTTCCACCTCTAAAAGATAAGCATACACCAGTAAGAGCAAGGAGGAGGTTGCCATGTATAAATCAGTAACAGAAATGGTAGAGCGTATGTCCCGCTCAAATTATCAGCTTGCTCGCATATTGGAAGCGAACCGCCATGTGGCAGTCCGAGCGGCAAAGATTATTGTGTCGATTCCTGATGACGATAAGCCTTTCAGCGGTGTACCTGAGCTTCTTCACAACACGAACACTGTGGGGCAAAGCATCGTTAACTATTTGAACACTATCGCAGTTTTTCAGAATACAATAGCAGAGCAGTTAAGCGTAGTCATTCGTGAACTGAAAGAAGCGGAACAAGAGCATGGACAGGAGTATGACCAGGAGAGGGAAGAATAAGAGCAAGAAAGGGGGCTGCGATTGAGATGGATCGCGAAAAGGCATACCTGCGAATACTGAGTTCTACTGCGGATATACAATCGAATATTTCTCTCATTTTGGAGGCAAAAGCAGAAGAAGCAGAGAAAATGAGGTATTGGATATGCAACCATATACAGAGTAACAGTTTTAATAATTATGAGTCGCAGTTAATCCAATCTTTACAGCTGCATAATCAGATCGTTGAAATCATTGACGGAATAACGAAGTTAAATCATGGTATGGTTTCGATTTTGAAGGTCATATTGCCGCGCGAGGAGCAAGAGGCTGGCTTTGGCTACTTAAACGGAACAAATGGAAATAGCAGTTCATATGGAGATCAATAACGATGAACTGCGATGTGACGGAGCTTGAAGCCAAAGCATCTTTCATCGGTTCGCTTGCAAGAAGCCAGCAGGCGTTAGCCCGAATTTTAGAAAGTATTGCTGATGTAGCCGACTGTTCGCCCGAAACAGCTAAGCTGCTTCGGGATAACGTAAGGTCGTTAACGAGTATGCAGGAAGGGATCGCGGAGGCAATTACGAGCCTGACATGGCGGAAACGTATTAAACGCCGAGGTAAACACGGAAAGCTTTGGCTTCAGCCCAGTCTGCGCCTTAGCCACACAAGATGCCGCATCGAACCTTTAAAGAGGTCATTGTCGAAATAATCGCAGTTGAAATTAAAACATGTAATTGCCAAATTCCGCGAACGATTTTCGATTTGGAGATGATTTGACAATAAAACGCCTTATTTGGCGATATGAACTTGAGATTTCTCATGTTCATATCACCAAACAGGGCGTTTTTTTTTCTAGCAATAAACCGGTCTAGCAGATGGCTTCCATTCTACGGAACGAACCGGAAATAATCATAATATTGTTCATCATCACTAGATAATTACCGTGCCAACTAGTAACTTTTCTCCATATAGTAGTAAAAAGACAATAAGATTTTAAGCTCTTTTCTCACAAACGCATCATGCAGTAATTGATAGATCTCTTTCTCTACTACTCTAAGTGTTAAGGTGTCAGTACGGAGACTGAAAATTGAGCTATAATGGGAGGGTTATTATATGAAAGGCTTGATTTTATGTGCCGGAACTGGTTCTCGTTTGCGACCTATGACATTTTCTCGACCAAAGCATCTCCTGCCGATAATGAACAAACCGGTCCTTTTTTATGGTATTGAA
Source organism: Paenibacillus praedii (assembly GCF_049725345.1). Classification (NCBI taxonomy): domain Bacteria; kingdom Bacillati; phylum Bacillota; class Bacilli; order Caryophanales; family Paenibacillaceae; genus Paenibacillus; species Paenibacillus praedii. Next base: position 48,034 of record NZ_JBMWAM010000025.1, read on the forward strand.
GCAATGCTTCAGGCCGGCATTACCGAAATTGCAGTCGTTGTTTCTCCCGTCTTCCGGAAAGTATTCGATAAAGCACTTCAGGGAGGGGCGCCGTGGAATATCGTCATTTCTTTAATCGAACAGCCCGAACCGAAAGGTTTAGCTGATGCCGTACGGGCTGCGGAAGCGTTCACGGAACATGACGATTTTCTGTTATATTTGGGGGATAATGTCATCGATGGATCATTAAAGCCGCTTGTTGAAAAATTCCAATCTGAAAATCTTGACGGAGTCGTGTCCGTAAGTCCCGTGGATGCTCCTGAACAATTTGGTGTTGTTCAATTATGCGGAGATAAGATTGAGAAAGTAGTGGAGAAACCTAAAAATCCACAAAGTAATTTGGCAATAAACGGTGTTTATTTGTTTCGACACTCCCTATTTGAGGCGATTTCTAAAATCGTTCCTTCACCAAGAGGGGAATACGAGCTAACCGATGCTATTCAACAATTGATAGACGATCGGTATCATCTGGGAGTGTTTCGCTCCCCTCATTGGTGGAAGGATACAGGACAGCCTAAAGATTTAATAGTATGCAATCAATATTTTCTGCAAAAAATGAATGGTTATAGTTATAAAGGTTCAATCGATCAGAATTCAAGCGTATCTAATCCGGCTATGATCGGAGAAAACGTTAAAATTATAAATAGTGTCATCCGTGGGCCGGTAATCATTGGAGAGAACACGGTTGTTGAAAACTCCTATATTGGTCCATACACTTCGATTTCGGAAAATGTGTCTATTTACAACTGTGAGCTTGAGAATAGCATCGTTATGGAAAATACAGTGCTGGACAGCATACCTCAGCGAATTAATGATAGCTTAATTGGCGGAGATGTAAAAATGATTGGCAAGTCGCAGCAGCCTCAACGCTTGCAGCTGTTGGTGGGAGATCATTCGCATCTCTATTTTCCACTTTAAAGAGAACAAACTCCATAGAATTTACTGAAGAGCCTCCCTTCGAATGACATTTGGAAAAACCTTTAGAGTTTCCGATGTCCGTTTCAAGGGGGATTTTTATGATGAAAAAAAGAGTAGATTAGCCGCGTGCTGAGAGAAAGCTAAAAAAAGCTGTCGTCTGTAGGTTACAGAAGACAGCTTTTGAAGCCTATTCCATCCGATTGATGAGTACTTCGTCATAATATTCTTTTTGTCTTTTCAGTTGAAGAGGCAAGTTAAAGTCTGTTTCCACTTTTTTTCGCGCGTTAACACCTAAATTTTCCCATTTTTCTGGATGTTTAATTAACCATTTCATTGCTTTTGCCAGCTCATCAACTGATCCTTCGGGGACTAGAAGTCCAGAAACCTTGTCCTTGACTAATTCCGGTATCCCCGCGTGGATCGATGCAATAACAGGCATTCCTGTGGCCATTGCTTCTGTTAACGTATTTGGAATTCCCTCTTGGTTCCCATTCTGATCCGTACAGCTTGGTGCGCAAAAGATATGGGAGCGGTAATATTTCTTTTCAATTTTTCGATAATCGACCCATGGAACGATTTCGACACTGCTGCCGAGTTCTAGTTTCTTGATCAGTTTACGGTATTCCTCTTCTAAGGGACCTCTCCCAATTAAAATTAATTCAACCTGTGTATATGATTTTTTTACCTTAGCAAAAGCGCGAATCAGGTTAGCGAATCCCTTTTTCTCGACAAATCGTCCGATCGCCAAGAACCGAATCTTTTTCTTTGAATCTACTATACGGGGGCGGCATTCAAAGCGGTTTAGGTCAATTCCCCCGTACAAGACACGTATTTTATCTTCATGACATCCTAAACGGATGATTTCTTGCTTAAGATGCTCACATACGGGGAAAAATAAATCAGCGGTTCGAAACAGCTTTTTCAATCGCTTTAGATTCCCTTTTTTCTTGGGATAAGCTGTCGCATCATTCCCGCGAAAACTGACAAACAAAGGGATTCCGTATTTTTCTTTTAGAAACTCGAATTTGGGAGCTAGAGAACCGTGGTGAATATGAACGGCTGCGACATTCGCTTGTTTGAGAAGATCCGGATTTTCTTTAATCGTTTTTAAGGAAAGAACGGATGAAAACGGGGTTTGGTTAGGTTGTTCCTTCGATTTGTTTGCTATTATAATTCCGCGGTAACCTTCGACACTAGTTACTTGCTCTGTAACATGACCATCTTCCAATGAATATTTATGATGCAGAATAGAAGGATAATTTTGTTTCAAACTCTGTTCCTCCCTTGATTTCCATATATATATTTTCTGTCGGCGCGATGCGTCCTATTTCTACCATTTATACAATTTAGAGGCGTTTTTTCGAATTAAAAGATGGCGTTTACTTCCAGGGATTCTCTTTCGCTGATGCCTGCGGTATATGGCCAATGGTATTTTTTGGCAGTATCCCAGGTAAAGGGAGGCTAAACGAAGCCACAAATCCCAATCTTGAGAATAATGATACCTCTTATTAAAAAATCCGATATTAAAAAAGCAGCTATGGTGTATAACTACAGTGGATGTTCGGATCGTAAATTTACGTTTATACAAATTTAATCGAAACTGGTGTAAATTCGTAAAGCTCTTGAGGTTGCGCACGAGTCTTTTTTTCCTTCTTCTTCGATCATCATAGTACCAGCTGTATAAAAAACGACAGTTCGGATTTTTTTCTAAAAACTGTTTGTTTTTTGACAGCTTCATAGGGAGAAACTGATCGTCGGAGTCCAATAACGCGATATATGTTCCTCTTGCCAATCGGATCCCCGTATTTCTCGCTTCGGAAGGACCTTGATTTTTTTGGTATACATATCGGACCTGTGAGCCGAACGAGTTTACTATTTTTGCGGTTTGATCTGTCGAACCGTCATCAACAACGATGATTTCATAATCTTTGCTAGTTTGCTGCAGCACACTTCTTATCGCTTTGCCAATATAACGTTCACGGTTGTAAGTCGGAATAATGACGCTGAAGAAAGGTCTTTCTCGTTCTTCATCTTCATAGGATTTGATGACTTTATCAAATAGCTGCTCTAACTTTTCTGTTTGTACCTGCCGATTGAAGCTGGTTTCTATTTTGTTTCGTGCATTTTTCCCGAGTTGTCTCCATGTTTCAGGGTTTTTCATGACATCAATCAGCTTCCACGCAAGCCCATCAACGTCACGTTCTTCTACTAGATGCCCAGTTACGCCATCCTCAACCAGCTCCGGAATTCCCGAGTGAAACGTTGAAACAACGGGAAGCCCACAAGCCATAGCTTCTTTGATTGCATTGGGGATACCTTCTTGATTTCCTGTACGGTCCTTCATGCTTGGCAGACAAAAAATATGTGCCTGCTCCAACTGTTTGGCTACTTCATTGTGCGGAAGAGCACCCATGAATTCAATTTGCCGCTGGAGGTTCAGTTTTTTGCTCAGCTGTTTCAAATGTCCTTTTAACTCACCATCTCCGATTAGGGTGAGTCTGGTTTGCGGAAAGACCTGATGGACGTGATGAAAAGCTTTAATAAGCTGATCAGCCCCTTTTTTTTCGACGAGTCTTCCGACAAAAACGATACGCACCGGGCCATTTGCAGGAAAGTGGCGTTCTTTATAAGCAAATTGAGTCAGATCGATACCGCTGTAATGGACAGTAATTTTTTTTTCAGGACAGCCATGATTAATTAATTCGTCTTTCATGGCTTGGCAGGGGACCGTAAAGCCATCTCCTATGGAAAACAAACGTTGCAGTGATTTTCTTCGCTTTTTCATTTTTTCGGTTCCGGGTGAATCGCATCCATGGAAGGAAGTAACTAGCGGGACTCTCCATTTTTGTTTCAACGGCATCATTTTGATGCCACTCGTCCCGAATCGGGCATGAATCAGTTGGAAAAACCCGCTCTTCAGCATCTTTTCCAATCGATTAAATCTGGGGGAGACAATTACGTTTTTATGCGGAAAGGAGTCTATGTTATTTCGTTTCTCGCAAAAAATGTAAGGCTCATAACGATTCATTTGCCGAATCTCGCCGTAAATAAAAGTTTCGCTGATTGGCAAAAAAACGGATCGGACAACGGCGATGTTATGCAGAACGTATACCTCCCTTGATATTTTTGAGGTTCATCTTTACTTTATGACGGTTTGAAACAGGATGTATAGACGACAGTGGATGCAAGAGCGCGGTTGCAAGAAAAATAGCATCTTGCCCACGCTTTTTAGTTGAGTTTGCATAGTTTGATAAAAAGAGCGAACGAGAAAGAAAGGAACGTGGATGCGATAGAGAAGTTAAAACGAAAGGTGGAGCATGACTACGGATTAGAAATAAAGAGATGGCAGGTTATCAAAAAAGAAAAGAATATTAGCTTTGTCGCTCAGGTTGTGACGAGTAAGGGTAAGAAATATGCGCTTAAAAGCTTATATATCACGCCTGAACGACAGCATTTTATAGCCAAATCGGAACAAATGCTCGCTCAAAAAGGAGTGAAGCTGGCCCTGCCGATACCGACTTTAAAAGGCGATTTGTACATGATTCATAATAGGGCTCCTTACGTCTTATACCAATGGATCGATGGCAAAAGCGGTCAACTGCGTCACCAGGATGATCTTGAATCCATAATTAAGGTATTGGCTCGATTTCATCACGCTTCCCATGAGCTCGATTACCCTACTGATGTAAAGATTTATTCGCACCCTCACTGGAAGAAAGAATATAAAGACCGTATAAAGTCGATGGAACGTTGGTATAATGCGCACAAATCATCAAAAAACTGCAAAAAAGTAATGCTCATCCGCAGTCATATCCCATTCTTTCAGCGGATGGCCAAAAAGGCGCTGAAAGCATTGAAAGAGAGCCGTTACGAAGACTACTTGAAGGGTGCTGTATCTGTCAAAAGCTTAGTGCATGGCGATCTTCATCAGAATAACCTCATTAATCGGAAAGACACGAAAACACTGATCGATTTTGAGGATATCCGTTATGATCTCCCTTCTAAAGATTTGCTTCGCATTTACAGTATGTATACAAATAAACATCCTTTTGTCGCAAAAACGTTTCGCAAGATGATAAAAACATACGAACACTTTAATCCGCTTTCCCCTGAAGTAAAGCAGATTGTCCTAATAGATTTGACATTTCCGCATATTTTCGAGAGGATACTGCGCAAAAAAAAATATGTCAGAATAACTTGCTCTAAGTTAAAACATAGGATTAAACAGGAAAAGAAAAAAATTGAATATATTCATCGGCATTATCTCAAGACCAGCATCAAGAACAGGAGGGGCAGTATTGAATAAAATTGCATTTGTCCGAGTGCGTTACCTTCCTCCATCTGAAACCTTTATTTATGAAGAGCTGAAAAACATAAAACAATTTAAGGCCATCGTGTTTTCTCGGAGAAAAATGAATTTAAAACGCTTCCCCTTTCCGAGAATTAAACGATTGCCCAGCGGTACAAAGAAGATCGCACGAGTATTCAAGAGAAAAAAAATTAAACTTATACATGCCCGATTTGGAAACGCGGGTGTCCGTCTAATCGAGGTGAAACGGCGGCTGCGCATCCCAATGGTAACCTCTTTCCACGGATTTGATTTGCCCACGAAAAGAAACAGACGAAAGGCCTATCATCGAAAGCTGCCGGTTTTATTCAAGGTTGGCGAAAAGTTCACGGTGCCGTCCCGCGATATGAAACGGCAGTTGATCAGATGGGGATGTCCCCGGAACAAAATTACAATTATGTACAGCGGTATTGATTTGAATAAATTCTCGTATGTGCAGCGCGAACATAAGACGAAAGATATAATGATTATTTCGGTCGGACGCCTTCACAGTAAGAAAGGTTTTCGCTATCTGTTGAAGGCTTTCAAAAAAGTACATGATCGATATCCAACAAGCCGGCTCATTATTGTAGGTGATGGAAATGAACGGAAAAAGATAAGACGTCTCATTTCAGAGCTAAAGCTTAAAAACTATGTTCGACTTGAAGGACTCGTTGCACACAGTCAACTGTCTAAGCTGTTGAGCCGAGCGGACATATTTTGTCTGCCAAGCATAACAACGAAGGATGGAAACCATGAGGGCATTCCAAACGCGATCAAAGAAGCGATGGCGACAGGTCTCCCTGTCGTCTCCACGTATCATGGCGGGATCCCAGAACTGGTCACCGATGGGCTGGAAGGGCTGCTGGTTGCTGAAAAAAACGTCGGAATGCTAGCGGAAAAAATGAGGTATTTAATAGAAAATCCATATTTACGTGAGGAAATGGGAAAAAGAGGACGTGAAAAGGTAGAAAACCAATTTAATTCAGCAAAGCAGGTAAGCAGTTTAGAGACCATTTATAGTGATTTAATCAGAAAGGGGCGTAAATAATGGTTGATGAAAGACCCGGAAGCCAGCTCCATAACATGAACGAGGAAGCTAACCTCGAGCCTGCACTCGTTACTGTAGTGATTCCCACTTACAACCGAGCGAAATATATAAAAAGAGGAATAGAAAGCGTATTGAAGCAGACCACTGGACGGTGGAAGCTGTTAATCATTGATGACGGATCAAAGGACAAAACAAAGAAGATAGTCAAACGCTATTTAGAGGATTCAAGAATCCGTTATGTGAAGCTAAAGAAGAACAGAGGCGTTTGTTACGCGTTGAATCACGCCTTGTCATTAGTGGATACAACCTATTTTTCCCAGCTTGACGCAGACGATTGGTATGAGAAGGATACACTCGAAACCTGTTTGAATCGGATGGAAAAATCGGATAGCAAGGTTGCTGTCATATACGGTAACGAAAAAGTATGGAAAGCTCAGAGAAAGGGTAAGATCAAGTATTTAAATATGAAAAAAAAGCGTCAAATTCGCGGAAAATATGATTTTATCACTTTTCATTCCATGGTTTATCCTCGTTTCTATCGGACGGAGGCACTTCGCAAGGTGGGCGGCTGGTCGAGAAACGTACCGCAAAAAGGCCGTTTTGCCGAGGACAGACAAATTTTGCTCAAGCTTGCGGGACGTTATTCGTTTAAAGCAGTGAACAAGGTGCTGTATAACCGCTTAAAACATAAAAGTAATAATTCGAGAATGGAGAACCGGAAGAAATACGCGAGTGTTACGAGATATTTATACAAAAAAGCTTTAAAACGGTGGGGAGACAAGTACAAAGCGAAATTCAAATGGGTTAGAGGTCGGCTTAAGGTAGGAAGGCTGATAAGAAAATGAACCTTGAAAATCAACGTGAGAATGATGACAACAATTTGACGATGAAATATGAATTAGAGACATGGGAAGTCATTGAAGTAATCAAGGACGCTTTGGAAAATAAAAAGCCGCTTTCAGTGGTCCGTGTAGGCGATGGAGAAAATATTTGTCTGAGTCAATACAAAGTGTGGCCGATTCGCAAAACACTGGCGACCCGCTGGGCGAGATTGTCCCGCAGCACCAACTGGAAAGGAGTCCGGTTGCCGAATATTCCACTTCGCGAACAATTAATAGCGTCGATCAAAAAAGCGGACATCGTCGGCATACCTTCTTACAATGATAAGGAAATATTGGCCAAACAGCAGTACTTGCGTCCATTGACGGATGCTTGCTTTGAAAGGTATAACATTCGACCTAAACAAATTTGCCACACCTTCGTTAATCGCCATATGATTGAATACCTGCAATTTTGGGAAATGCTCAAAGGAAAAAAAGCGGTCGTCATTTCTCGTTGGGCCGAAGATTTCAAAAAAATGGTCAGCAATAGATACGGAGCATTCGATATTGAATTCGTCAAGGTCATCCGGATTAATCGGTATGCTGAAATTCCAAATGTGCTGCTCAAGATGAAAGCAATTGATTGTGATATTGTATTTATTTCCGCAGGAGTCAATGCCGTTATATTGGCGCAGAGGCTGGCAGAGGAGCAGGGACGAATTGCTATTGACTTTGGAAAATCAGCGGTGTTTATGGTGAAAGGGAGTCGAAAGGTTCAGCCGTGGAAACCGAGGGATAAGTATGAACAAGAAATATTTGTAAAAAGGGGAGAGCGGTCTTGAAGATCACCGTCATTGGTTCGGGATATGTTGGTACAACGACGGCGCTCGTACTAGCTCATATTGGTCATGACGTTATCGGTTACGATGTCAATAACGTTAAAGTAGGGAAGCTGAATGAAGGAAAGCTCCCATTTATGGAGCCTGGCTTAGAGCCATTGCTCCAGGAGCTGCTGGAAAATAAACGTATCGTTTTTACCACGGACACCCAAGCTGCTATAACTCAAAGCGAACTGTTGATGATTTCGGTCGGTACTCCTTCAGCCTTAAGCGGGAATGCCGATTTAACCTATCTGCAGCAAGTGATAGACGCCATTGCAATGTATAGCAATGAGCCTAAGGTTATCGTGACCAAAAGCACGGTTCCGCTTGGAACTAATCGATGGATGAAGCGGCAGCTGGCAAAGAAAATCGATACGGATAAATATCCCATTGAGGTCATCGCTAACCCTGAGTTTTTACGCGAGGGCGAAGCTCTTCACGATTCGCTTTATCCTTCCCGAACGGTGATTGGCGGGGAGGACAATGCGGCGATTGAAATGGTGAAACAATTGTACGCCCCGCTGCAAACATCTTATTTCATTTGTAGTTATGAAACGGCCGAAATGATCAAATATGCCTCAAACGGATTTTTAGCGACCAAAATTTCATTCATCAATGAAATTGCTCGGTTAGCCGATCTAGTAGGTGCTGACATTGAAGGAGTTGCTGCAGGGATGGGGTTGGATCCGCGAATTTCACCGCAGCATATGCATGCCGGTCTCGGTTATGGGGGATCCTGTTTTCCCAAAGATGTTAATGAGCTTCTTTTTTTTGCACGACAAAATAATATGAATTTAGACTTGCTTCAGCGAGTGAAATGTATTAACGATTCACAAATCGATTGGTTTGTCCAAAAAATAGAGTCGCTGCTTCCTTTGAAAGGCAAATGTTTTCTAGTTCTCGGAATTACTTTCAAGGAGGATACCGATGATCAGCGGGAGTCGCCGGGCATTCGATTGATCGAGCATTTACTTGAAAAAGGGGTCGATGAAATTAGAGTAATGGATCCGACGGTCAATTCGGTTGAGCAAATTCATTGGACAAAAGGGCTTAATGAAAGGGAAAAAGGAAGGCTGAAAGTAGTCCATGAAGAGGATGAAACGGTAAAAGGAGTTCATGCTGTCGTATTGGCGACCCCTTGGTTACAATTTTCCTCTTATCCTTGGCAGGAATGGGCGAAGAAAACGGATTCCGCCTTTTTATTCGACGGACGAAACTTTTTGAGTCCGGAGGAAATGCGGCGCTGCGGATGGCACTACGTGGGTATTGCTAGGGGAGAAATGATATGAAAATAGTCATAACGGGGGCAGCCGGATTTATTGGCTCGCATCTGAGTGAAGCACTACTGAAGGATGGAAATAACGTAATAGGTATTGACCACATCGAGCACAATCCCGATCGGAACATCAAGGAGGACAATATGAAGCAGCTGTTCGGACATCCGAATTTTCAATGGCAGGCTGCTAATTTGTTGAATGCCGACCTGGAGAGGCTCCTTGTCGATGCCGATGTTGTTTTTCACCTAGCGGGTCTAGCGGGTGTACGAAACAGCTGGGGCTCATCTTTCGGCGATTATTTAAATGCTAATGTTTTGCTGACGCAAAAAATTCTCGAGGCTTGTAAAAGAGCTGCTAAATTGAAAAAATTAGTTTACGCTTCTTCTTCCTCCGTCTATGGCGGCGGTGCAGGTCAATACAGTTCCGAGCAATCGCCGACGCAACCGATCTCACCGTATGGATTGACAAAATTAGCGGGAGAGCAGCTTTGTTCTCTCTACTATAAGCAGTATGGGGTGCCATACTCAGCTTTAAGGTATTTTACCGTGTACGGACCACGGCAGCGTCCTGATATGGGGTTTCATCGGTTTATGAAGGCCGCTTGGCTCGACGAGCCCTTAACCATTTATGGGAACGGTGAACAAACACGTGATTTTACCTATATAAGCGACTTGGTGCAAGCCAATATTAGCGCGATGAGCTATAACAAGCATGGGACCGTTTTTAATATCGGTGGTGTTGAGACAGCATCAATTAATGATATCATCCAGAAAATTGAACGACTGTCCAGCAAAAAATTACGGTTAAAGTATTTACCGGAACAGCCAGGAGACCCCTTTACAACACGCGCAGATATTTCATTAGCCCGTGTAGAACTGGGGTATCATCCGATCATTTCACTAGACGAAGGAATGACGGAACAATGGAGCTATATTTCCGGTCTATACGGAAACGGAAAATGATCGGAGGAACATGATGATCGGAATACTGTATGCCCGCTCGATGCTAAGCCGATTATTCAAAGGAAAGCATTGCTTTGAAAAGCCTGCTTTTTATATGGAAGCAGCTCGCCATGTAGGAGAAGATATTTTATTTTTTTCCCTGTCTGATATCGATTGGAAAAAGGGTACGGTCCGGGGCTGGAATGGAGCAGATCCGGTTCGTTTGAAATTAGCGCTTCCCCCTGTGATCATCAACCGTACGAGAACGAATCAAGCCCGCATCAGAAAATTGATCTTGCGTTTGAAACAGATGGGGATGGTCGTTTTTAACGAACATAACGTCGTTTCCAAGCTGGAGATTCATCATATTTTGTCCAAGAGTAATGAAATGCAGCAGCATCTTCCGGAAACAGATGTCGTGACATATCGTTCGGTGAAACATCTTCTGGAACAAAACACGAGTCTTTTCCTCAAGCCAAGCACAACCTCAATAGGGAACGGAATCATTCGTATCCGTAAAATAAATAAAAGCACGTTTGCCGAAATTAATGTACTTGGTCACACGAAGCGAAAGAAAGTCAATATCGATCAGATTATTAACATGGTCAGAAGACAGAAACGGGACTATCTGGTACAACGGGGAGTATCTCTGATGACATACCAAGGGAATTCGGTTGACTTCCGGGTGTCGGTGCAAAAAAACGGCGAAGGCAATTGGCAGTGTACGGGAATCGTTGGAAGAGTGGCGAAAAAAGGAGCAGTTGTTACCAATCTCCACTGTGGAGGGAAATCGTTGAAAGCGGCGGAGCTTTTTCAAAAGTGGGGTTGGAACGCAGCCGAAATCGAAAAAAAGGTTGCTGAACTGGGGTTATCCATTGCACAAACACTTGATAAAGAACTTCCCCATATAGCCGATCTGGGATTAGATATTGCGCTGGATGAACAGCAGTATCCATGGCTTATCGAAGTTAATTTCCGTGACTTGCGAATTACGTTCCGGAATGCTGGAGAAAGAGGAAAGTGGCGGGCGACATTTGCAAACCCTGTTTATTATGCGACCTATTTAAATAGGAAAATCAAGGAACAGGAAATGAAATTGGAAATACGAGGTTTGGATAAGATTTAACCCCTCAAAGGCTTTTGATCCCAATCATTAGAAGCCAGTGAGGGGTGTTACTACTTGCAGGTTAGCTTAAGACTTGGTTATTTATCCCTTATAAAGACCATCGGAGGATGACGCCTGCCTGTGTCAAGCCTCCTCCGAATCCATAAAGCAGCATGAGCTGACCAGGCTCTATTCGCCCTTGCTTTACAGCCTCGTCGATCGCGAGCGGAATGGATGCGGCTGATGTATTGCCGAATTTTTTAATACTCGTTAGCGTTTGATCAAGCGAGAAGCCGGTCCTTTCACAAAGCGCTTCTATGATCCTCATATTTGCGCTATGGGGAATAAACCAATCGATGTCCGTCACGGACAGCTTGCTTCGCTCTAAAAGCTGAGTGATTCCCTCCGCTACCTGACTAACAGCCCATCGATAGACCTCTCTTCCGTTCTGTATAATCAGCCCGTTATTAGTCATCGCATGTTCTCCAATTGCTGGAGCGAGACTGCTGCGATATAGAAGATGGCCGCGTGCTCCGTCTGTTTTGGAATAGGTCGATCGTATATCTCCATGACCGTCATCGGACGCTTCCATGAGGAAGGCGCCGGCACCGTCTCCAAACAATATGCATGTGGTTCGATCTGTATAATCCGTAATTTTGGACAGCGTCTCGGCGCCTATGACCAATATCTTGCGATGTGAGCCAGATAGCAGTAAGCCGTTGGCAAGCTGGATGGCGGCGGCAAATCCGGCGCAAGCAGCCTGCAGATCGGATGCGCCGCAGCCTTGTATGTTGAAATGTGCTTGTACCTGCGAGGCAACGCTAGGAAAAATGGCATCAGGAGAAGACGTTGCTACCAGGATATAATCGACATCGCTTACGGAAACCGCAAATCGTTCGATCATATTCTGGACAGCGGCGATGCAAAGATGGCTCGTAAACTCATCTTTAGCGGCAATTCGCCGTTCCTGAATGCCTGTACGCTGTACAATCCATTCATTATTCGTATCGACGAGCTTCTCTAAATCTGCATTGTTTAATATTCGTTCCGGAACATAAGAGCCAATAGCGGTAATCACGGCATTGGAATGAATCACGGCTTGATATAGCTTATTCATTCTTCCATCACGTCCTCTCTTTAATTAGCACCAGATACTAATACTTGATACTAATTTAAGTCTAATCGCATCGTTTGTCAATGCTGCGTATAGTCGTCAGATTAAATGCGAACGCTAAGATCGAGGCCAAAGCACGATTAAAGCAAACAGGAGGATGGCGAAACATGCGCAAATATTTAATGGTTTTGTCGGCATGCGTACTGCTTATAACAATGCCTACAGGCTGTATGGAAAAGCAGGGCGATTTGGGCAATAAAAATATTCGTACGAACAAAGTACGTTATGATGCGAACGGTAATTTATTAAGGGACAAGCGGTTCGCCGATGATCAATCGAACGAGATGAATCGGATGAACGGCATCAGGCTGAATAGCAATAATGTCATTGGTTCACATAAAAATTATCGGCTGGAAATGAGCGAGAAAATGGCCAAGGCCCTTACGGAACTGGATGAGATTAAGTCAGCATATGTTATGCTGACCAATCATAATGCATACGTTGCGGTGTCTTTAGACGAAAACAAGCAGAGCGGCAATGCGGCAATGATGAGCCGAACGAATACAGGCTTTTCAGGTGAAAAAGGCATCGAAATAAACAGAAGAATGAGCAGCCTGTCTACCGGGCAGGATAGGCTTACCAAACAAATCGAAGATAAGGTCATTTACGAAATCAAACGTATGAGGCCAAGCGTGGAGCGAGTATATGTGTCGGCGAGTCCGGACTTTGTCGGTCGCATGAACGCATATATGAATGATGTGAAGCTCGGCTATCCGATTCAAGGATACATTTCTGAATTCAATGCGATGGTTGAACGAATTTTCCCAGCTAAAGCGACAGATAAAACGATGAAAAGCGCAAGCATAAAGGATAAACGAATGATCTATGATTAATAATGCTTTAGTTCACGCTGGCGGGCAAGCCGTGTACAGGGAAAGGAACCTGTCCGGCTTTTTTGTCAATGTCTGAGAGACTATCATTTTATTATTGACCTTGTTATATTATCTAATAGAGTTAGGTTGTATTCTATTGTAAATGACGCATCAAAGGTGATATGAGGTGAAAACAAGAACGATGCTGAGAATGTCTATTCGGTTTGCTGCAATCCTCGCAGTATTAACCTTATTATGGCCTGCGACTATGGGTCATGCCGCTTCTAATCTATTGAAAAATGCTGGCTTCGAGCAGGTCACATCGGGCGCTCCGGATGAATGGAGCTATGCCGCATGGCTGCAGGAGGAGCATGTTACAACATATGCCATAACGAATAAGGAAGCTCATACCGGTAGTTATTCTGCAGTGATTCATAATGTGGAAGCCAATCATTCCAGGTGGACGCAGACGATCAGGGTTAAACCCAATTCCGTGTACAAGATCTCCGGGTATATCAAGGCAGAGCAGATCGGAGCAGGGGCCATTGGCGCGCATTTCTTTGTGGATGGGATTGCCGCTGCGTACCCGGAGGTGGGGGATACAGGCGGCAAATGGGACTATATACAATTTTACGGAAGGACCGGTGACGATCAGGATCGTATCACCTTCGGGGCCAGCCTAGGCGGCTACGGGAGTATAAATACAGGAATGGCATACTTCGATGACGTAAGTGTAGAGAAGCTGCAGAAGGCGCCGGCCGGTGCCGAGGTATTCAGCTTAAGCTCGGCGGGATTAAGCGATTCTTCAGAAGAGGAAGCGGCTGCTGGCGGCTCTATTTTGCCTTTATTGTTGTTTGCCATTCTATTCAGTGTGTTCTTTGCCCTTATTTACAACAAGCTGCTGCGAGGTCGAAGCCTATTAGAATCCAAGCAGCAGTTAGGTCAGCTGCTGTTGGCGGCGGTTTTCATGATCGCGCTGGCGATTCGCGTTGGGATTGCCGTCGCTAATCCCGGCTATGTGAATGATATTGCGTTGTTTATGGCTTGGGCGGAGCATGCGTCGACGAACGGGATTTCCGGTTTTTACAATTCGGGCATGTTTGTTGATTATCCGCCTGGCTACATTTATGTTTTGTACTTGCTTGGATTAATGAAAAATTTATTCGCGCTGGATGCTTCATCCGGTGCAGCGTTACTATTGTTCAAAATGCCGGCCATCGCTGCGGATTTGGCAGCAGCCTACCTCGTATACCGCTTGTCTATTAAGAAGGCGGGCTGCTCCGTATCGCTTGGGCTGGCGCTGTTGTATCTGTACAATCCTGCCGTGATCGCAGATTCCGCGGCATGGGGACAAGTTGATTCGGTATTTGCACTCGTTTTGGTGCTGGCTATTTATAGTCTAACGGACAATAAAATAGAGCGCGCCTCGATCTGGTACGCGATTTCGGCGTTAATTAAACCTCAAGCGTTCATATTTATGCCTGTGCTGCTGCTTTGGTTTGTCTATCGAAGAGCATGGAAGCAAATACCGGTTAGCGCGTTTTACGGGCTTACGACGTTTATTTTGCTCGCATTGCCTTTCTTCTGGGGTCACGGCGGATTGGGCGCGCTTGTTGAGCTTTATCAGAGCACCTTATCCTCCTACCCTTATGCAACGCTAAATGCTTTTAATCTTTATGCGCTTAGTGATGCGAATTGGAAGCCGATAGCCGATACCTGGCTGTTCTTTTCATTTAAAACATGGGGCAATTTATTTATTTTAGCAGCGGTGGCGCTTACAGCCTATTTAGCATTGAAGAAACCTAACGGCAGCGAATCGAATCGCTCGTTTTATTTGGCAATGGTATTGATCGCGATTGTGTTCATTGGCGTTACAAAAATGCATGAGCGTTATTTGTTTCCCATTTTGCTGCTCGCAATAATGAGCTTTATCCAATCTCTGGATCGTAGAATGCTTTTCGTTTATTTGGGATTCAGTATAACGAGCTTCATCAATATCGCCTATGTGCTGGACTTCAGCAGAGTGACGACAAATATTCCTTTTAATGGAATTGTGCTGTTATGCTCTGTAGCAAATACTGGACTGCTGCTTTATTTGGTTTATATCGGATATGATATCTATATACGCGGCAAAGTGAAGCTAATCGAACCAATAAATGAGCAGAATCAATTGAAAATGGATGAGGAAGCCTTGTCTGAATATAAAGCAGACTCACCGTCCAGTATTCGTCAGTCAGATAAGAGGCTGGAGCACAAGGATTGGATATGGATGGGAGCTGTAACGCTTATCTATGCGGCAGTCGCTCTGTATCAGCTGGGCGATTTGAAGGGGCCGGAAACAGCGTGGCAGCCGGCATCGGCTTCCCAAAGCTTCTACGTCGATCTTGGTGAGGTGAAGCAGCTTGACCGCATCAACAGCTTCGGCGGTGTCGGCACCGGAAAATACAAATATGAATTTAGTCAAAATGGCTCCGATTGGGACAACCTGATCGAAATCGACAGCAGCCATGTGGCTGTATTGATGTGGAACAGTCAGCCGTCTGCGCTCCAAGCGCGTTATGTGAAGCTGACTGCGCTGAAAGCGGGTTTTTCCATGCATGAGCTTGCGATCTATGAACAGGGCAACAAAACGCCGCTGCCGATTGTTGATATCCATGAAGAGCTAGCATTGGATGCGAAGAGGGGAAGCGTATCGTTGTTGTTCGATGAGCAAGAGAAGGCGCAATATGATGCGACCTTTATGAACGGGTCATACTTCGATGAGATCTATCATGCGCGTACAGCCTATGAGCATTTGGAGCATATCGTTGCTTATGAGAACACGCATCCGCCGCTCGGTAAAATCATCATTGCAATAGGCATCAAACTGTTCGGGCTTAATCCGTTCGGTTGGCGGATCGCGGGAACGTTATTCGGCATTGCCATGCTGCCTCTAATATATCTATTCGCGAGAAGATTGTTTGGAAGCAGTGTGTATGCAGGCATGGCCATGATCTTGTTCGCAGCAGATTTTATGCACTTTACGCAGACGCGAATCGCAACGATCGACGTCTATGGCGTTTTTTTCATCATGCTTATGTTTTATTTTATGCATAAATATAATGCATTGAGCTTTTACCGAGTAAAGCTTGGGGTTACGTTCGTTCCGCTGTTTCTGGCAGGCTTATTTTTTGGAATCGGCGTGGCGTCCAAATGGATTGTCCTGTACGGCGGCGCAGGCCTTGCGGTCATGCTTGGACTCTCACTCTTTGACCGCCATAGGCAGTATGCCGCTGCGAAGCGGGTGCTTAGAAAGAGCGGGAAGCAGGAACAGTTATTCCATAAAGAGAAGCTGGAGTATATCATAAAGGTATTTCCGCGCAATATGATCCTTACGCTGGCCATTTGTCTGGTGTTCTACATCGTAGTGCCTCTTATCATTTACGCTTTATCCTACATTCCTGTGCTTTCGGTGATGAATGACGGCTATACGCTGAAGAGTTTTATTGATTATCAGAAGCATATGTTCAGCTATCACAGCAATCTCGTATCGACGCATCCGTTTTCCTCCTTCTGGTGGGAGTGGCCGTTCATAAAGCGACCGGTATGGTACTATTCCGGCGACAATATGGCGGATGGGCTCAAATCAACCATTGTGGCCATGGGTAATCCGCTTATTTGGTGGGCAGGCATCTTCGCTATGCTTGCTATGATTTGGATTAGCTTGAAGCGCAGAGACAAAGCGGTATATACGATTTGGATCGCCTTTCTGGCGCAATATGTCCCCTGGATGCTCGTTCCTCGGCTTACGTTTCTTTATCATTATTTTGCCATGGTTCCGTTCATGATTCTCAGCCTGGTATATATGTTTAAAATGATGGAAGAGAAGAATCCGGATTTCAAAATGTGGCGGAATTTGTTTGTGGCTGCAGCCATCTTACTTTTCATCATGTTTTATCCTGCGTTATCGGGTATGACCGTTAACAGCTGGTATGTGGAGAAGGTGCTTCGCTGGTTCCCGAGCTGGTTGTTCTAATGAAATCTCATTCATATGAAGGGTGTGAAGTCAAGGTGAAGCAATCAGCTGTCAAGTATAGCGTAATCGTACCAATGTACAATGAGCAAGAGGTCATCGAGCATACGTATGACCGTCTGAAGCAGGTAATGGATTGTACGGACGAACCGTACGAGCTTATTTTCGTTAATGACGGCAGTAAGGATCGGACCGTGGAGCTCATCACGATGATCTGCGACTTTGACCCGAACATCCGGCTAATCAACTTCTCACGAAATTTCGGGCATCAAATTGCGATATCGGCAGGTATGGATTACGCGCAGGGAGATGCAATTATCGTCATTGATGCCGATCTTCAGGATCCGCCAGAGATTATTATACAGATGATCGAAAAGTGGAAGCAGGGCTACGAGGTCGTTTACGGTAAACGGCTGAAACGCAAGGGCGAGACGGTATTCAAGCGTGTGACCGCCAAAATCTTTTACCGCACGCTGCGTAGCTTAACGAATGTGGACATACCGGTCGATACCGGAGATTTTCGGTTAATCGATCGCAAGGTATGCGATGTGCTGCGAGGCTTGAAGGAGAAAAATCGTTTTGTTCGAGGCTTGGTCAGCTGGATCGGCTTCCGGCAAACGATGGTCGAATATGAACGGGAGGAGCGATTCGCCGGCGAGACCAAATATCCGCTTAGGAAAATGATATCATTCGCGCTGGATGGGATTACCTCCTTCTCGTATAAGCCGCTTAGAATTGCCAGCTATGCGGGCTTTACTCTTTCTTTGGGCAGCTTTGTCTACTTGATTGTTGTTATATTTCAAAAGCTCTTTACCGGCAGCACCGTTGCCGGATGGGCATCAATATTGGCGGTAATGCTGTTGTTTAACGGGATTATTCTTATGCTGCTAGGCCTAATTGGCGAATATATCGGCCGAATATATGAGGAGTCGAAAAACAGACCGTTATACATTGTGCGTGAGGTACGGGGCTACTCTAACGGGAAGACAAGCGGAGGGCTGGACAATCATGATTCAGAGCGAGTGAAGGAGTATGTCTAAAGCTGCTCGAAAAAGGCTTGCTGCACAATTCGTAAAGTTTAATTTGATCGGCCTGGTGAATACAGCGATCGATTTTGTATTATTTACGCTGCTTGTAGCGTTTGGCGTTTATTATTTGCTGGCTCAAATCATTGCTTATGGCGCGGGTATGGCTAACAGCTTTTTGCTTAATAACCGATATACATTTGAAAGAGACGAAGCACTCGTTCCAAGTAAATCGAATTGGAACAAGAGCGTGCGTTTTATGATCTGGAATGGGCTCGTACTTCTTGTTTCGTTGCTGCTGCTTGCTGCCTTGACATCGCTTGTAGGTTTAGATGAAAAGCTGGCGAAGGGAATAGTCACGATCCTAACTGTCGGCATAAACTTTTATGGAAGCAAAAAATGGGTGTTCGTTCAGCAGACTGGCTGACGTTCGCAAACTGTTCAATCGTCGAGCCATCGGATGTCATACACCGCTTAATCATTCATGCGAAGCTATAAACGCGTCAGAGCCCATTTTATCTACATACAGCACCATTGATATCGCCCCTTCATACTATAATTTGACTGTATCCCTTAACCTTGTTAAACCATAAAAACCCGCGCAAGGAGGGGTGACAAATTTTGAAGGGAAGCGACCACAAGAGCAAGTTTTTATTGACGCATCGTGAACGCGAGGTTTTCGAACTGCTGGTACAGGATAAAACAACCAGGGATATTGCACAGCAGCTGTTCATCAGCGAGAAAACCGTCCGCAACCATATCTCCAATGTAATGTGTTTTGAAATACGAACACCTCGATCCAACTGATTTCATTGGGAAGGCAATCTAATTGAACTGATTGTGGCAACACATTACGTTATCGGGAAACGATAGTGCAATACTTACATCACGAGGCTGCCGCGGAATGAACGGCAGCCTCCATTACTTTAACGGGTATTTAACAGCTGGGAGGTACAGTTTTACAGTGCTACAACAAGATATTGTTAATTTGATTAGAGATGA
>NZ_JBMWAM010000026.1:0-64871 GCF_049725345.1 Paenibacillus praedii
GTGTGGAGCTGACGAATACTAATCGGTCGAGGGCTTATCCTAAAAAAGTTTGCATGGACCCATACATCCGGCAGACAGCAGCAAAGGCTTTCAGCAGCCATTCTCTTTCGTATCCAGTTTTCAGCGTGCAAACGCTACGTTTGGTGGCGATGGCGGAGGGGAACCACGCGTTCCCATACCGAACACGACCGTTAAGCCCTCCAGCGCCAATGGTACTTGGACCGCAGGGTCCTGGGAGAGTAGGACGTCGCCAAGCACGAGAGACCTATCGCATGTTATGCGATAGGTTTTTTGTTGTTTACATCTCGATGTGAATCCATATATGATCTAATCAAATGATAGGAGGAGGCTTTAGGAATGAACAAAGGGAAAGATTATGCAAGCGTCGAGATCAGAAAGATAGCCAGTGATCATTTTGCAGATAGTATGGCTTTATCACAATTTGCCTTCCAATATATGCAGACTGGGGAGGAGCTCGAACGATCGAAGGAGCAGTATGAAGTTGAGCCTGCAAACCGATATGCTGCTTTTGTAAATGGTCAATTTGCGGCACAAGCTACGGTACTGGAGCTGGAGACTTTTATCGGTGATAAGCGTTTCGCCATGGGTGGAGTAGCCGGTGTGGCTACGTGGCCGGAACATCGGCGGCAAGGATTAGTCGCACAGCTTCTTATCCATTCTCTTAAGGAAATGAAGTTAAAAGGTCAGTCGGTATCTTTGTTACATCCCTTTTCCTTTAGCTTCTATCGTAAATTTGGTTGGGAAACGTATACCGAACATAAGGCTTACACAATAAAGTCAGAGCAGCTGCCGTCACGCAAGAGCTATCCCGGTCGTATACAAAGACAAGACGGATACTCCGGCTTGAACGATATGTATGAAGCTTATGCGTCGAGGTATAACGGTACTCTGGCGCGCACAGATCTATGGTGGACCTATCGCATAAACAGTAGAAAGCCGGGTCAGATAGCTGTCTATTATGATCCGAACGATCGGCCGCTTGGATATATCATTTATGAAGTCAAAAATATGAAGCTTCATATTCATGAGCTTATCGCTTTAAACGAGCAAGCAAGAGAAGCGTTATGGTCTTTCATTGCACAGCATGATTCTATGCTTGATGAAGTGACGCTTACGGCCCCATCTGATGATATGCTGCCATATCTTTTGCCAAACCCACGTATTAAGCAGGAGATCGTCCCTTACTTTATGGCACGTATTGTAGATGCTGAGGCGTTTGTGGAGCAATACGCTTTTCACGCTGATTCTGTGGAGGATCTGATCTATATTCAGTTAAGTGATGAACATGCTTCCTGGAATAGCGGTGAGTTTATGCTGCAAATAAATACATCGGGTAAGGCGAGATTAAGTCGAATCGCAGAGAAAGAACAGGCGGATGCAGCAATAAAAATGGATATAGGATCATTTACTTCCATGCTGCTTGGGTATGTCCGACCTCTTCAGTTATCACAATTAGATAAGATAAAAGGGGATAACGCCGCAATCAAACGCTTACATGCACGCATTCCCGAACGAACTACCTATTTACTTGACTTTTTCTAAAGAAATAGCGCTTATGTTATCTCCTAATTGCGGGATATAGGGGATTACGTTCAGCGATTCTTCAGCCTTGACAGCCTATACCCCCTCTGCTAATATTGCAATAATATACGTGAGAGGTACTGAAAATAAGGGAGGAACAAACTCGTGTGGGAAACAAAATTCGCCAAAGAAGGGCTAACGTTTGACGACGTCCTGCTTATTCCGCGCAAATCAGAAGTGCTGCCTAGAGAAGTTGACATCTCGATCCGATTAAGCGAGAGCATTAAGCTGAACATCCCGCTCATTAGTGCAGGCATGGACACCGTAACCGAATCCGCTTTGGCGATTGCAATAGCGCGTGAGGGTGGCATTGGCATCATACACAAGAACATGTCAATTGCACAGCAAGCGGAGGAAGTAGACCGCGTGAAGCGCTCGGAGAGCGGCGTCATTACAAATCCGTTCTCATTGACACCTGAACACCATGTTTATGATGCAGAAGAGCTAATGGGCAAATACCGCATCTCAGGCGTACCAATTGTTGATCAAGACAAGAAGCTGGTCGGTATTTTGACAAACCGTGACTTACGTTTCGTACACGATTATTCGATAAAGATCCATGAAGTCATGACTCGTGAAAGCCTCGTAACGGCACCTGTCGGCACGACGTTGCAGGAAGCGGAAGTATTGCTGCAAAAGCATAAGATTGAGAAGCTGCCTCTAGTCGACGAATCGAACACGCTAAAGGGTCTTATTACGATTAAAGATATTGAGAAGGCGATCCAGTTCCCAAATGCAGCTAAGGATCAGCATGGACGGCTGCTTTGCGGAGCTGCGGTAGGCATCTCTAAGGATACGATGGAACGGGCTGAAGCGCTCGTGCAATCCGGCATTGACGTGCTGGTCGTGGATTCGGCGCACGGTCACCATATTAATATTATTGAAGCGGTTCGTAAATTGCGCGCGGCTTATCCAGAGCTGACGATCATTGCAGGCAACGTTGCGACTGGCGATGCTACCCGTGATTTGATCGAGGCGGGTGCATCAGTGGTGAAGGTTGGTATCGGCCCGGGTTCCATTTGTACCACCCGTATTATCGCCGGTATTGGCGTACCGCAAATTACAGCGATCTATGATTGCGCTAGCGTTGCACGTGAATATAATATCCCGGTTATCGCTGACGGCGGTATCAAATATTCCGGTGATATTACGAAAGCAATCGCGTCTGGAGCAAGCGCCATTATGATCGGAAGTTTGTTCGCAGGTACGGCTGAGAGCCCTGGCGAGACAGAAATTTTCCAGGGGCGCAGCTTTAAGGTTTATCGCGGTATGGGCTCCCTAGGCGCGATGAAGGAAGGCAGCAAGGATCGTTACTTCCAGGAGAATGAGAACAAGCTTGTTCCGGAAGGAATCGAGGGCCGCGTTCCTTACAAAGGGCCTCTTGCCGATACGGTTCATCAATTACTGGGCGGCTTGCGTTCGGGCATGGGCTATTGCGGTACTTCTTCTCTTGAAGAGCTGAAGAATGATACGCAATTTGTTCGTATTACAGGCTCAGGTCTTCGTGAAAGCCATCCGCATGATGTGCAAATTACAAAGGAAGCGCCGAACTACTCTTTATAGTTTATACTCGCTTTGCGGAATACGGACCAGATAAGGATAAGTGATTTTTTCGCTAATCCTTGTCTGTTTTTTTATGCGCTTATCCTTATGCTCTTCTCGTAGGTTAGATGAAAGAATACTCATTCTTGTAGCCTCTTAAGAGGTTTAACTGTTACGGTTTGATATGTTACAATTAACAACGGACAATTCATGTGGGAAAAGGGGAGAAGATGTTGAAGGTAATGGTAAGACGACCGGTACGATTAATGACGGCAATCGCCGCAAGCTTGGCGATTTGGATGGTAGTACTGGCATTAGGCTCCACGACAGCGTTGGCGGTAGGTTACGATAATAGACCTAGTACGGAAAATCCGCTAGGCTTACAAGTTAAATCTGCTATTTTAATCGAGGAAGAATCGGGTCAGGTTTTGTTTGGTGTCAATGCGGATGAGCCTCTTCCGCCAGCCAGTATGACGAAGCTGATGACGGAATATATCGTGCTTAATGAAATCAAGAGTGGAAAATTAGCGTGGGATCAAATGATTTCTGTTAGTGCTGAAGCGGCCGATACGCTGCGAGAGGAATCCCAAATATTTTTGGCAGAAGGCGATCAGCACACGGTTAAGGACTTATATATAGCGATGGCAGTCGGATCGGCAAACGATGCAACAAGAGCGCTGGCGACTCACATTGCAGGCACCGAGCAAGCTTTTGTAGATAAAATGAATGAAACGGCAGATCAGCTTGGTTTGACAACAGCTGTTTTTGCAAGCGCAACAGGCTTTGAGGATACAACCGTTATCTCTGCTTCAGATTTGGCTAAGCTTGCTCGTCTCATTTTGACGGAGCATCCTGACTTTTTGGATTATTCCAAGATGCAGGATTACAAGTTCCGTGATCGAGATACGGATCCGATGGTTAACTTCAATTGGATGCTCTCATCCAATACGAATAAAACAGGTCTAAAGCATTTGGCTTATGAAGGTGTAGATGGGATGAAGACCGGATTTATTAACTCGGCCGGCTACAACTTCACTGGAACGGTGAAAAAGGGCGATCTGCGGTTCATAAGCGTTGTTATGGACACAGCTACGATGTCCGCACGCTTTGTTGAAACAGCGAAGCTATATGATTATGGTTATAACACGTTCGAGAAAAAGACAGTGCTTGCGCCGAAAACTGTGGTAGAATCGGTTCAAACGGTGAAGATTAAAAAGGGTAAGCAGAAAACTGTACCAGTCGTCACCGATGAAGATATTACATTCATGGTGAAAAAGGGCGCAGAGCCGAAGGTTGAGCCGGTCTCCAGTCAAGTGAAAACCGAGGATGAGCTGGTGGCGCCGCTTCCGGCAGGCACGGTTGTTGGAACCGTAACGTACCAATATACAGATGATGAAACAAAGCAAACGCTAGAGCAGACGGTAAATTTGGTCACGACGGAGGAAGCGGAGAAAGCAGGCTGGCTCCGCTTGATGTTCCGTGCGATTGGTGATTTTTTTGCCGGATTGTTTAACGGAATCGTCAATTTGTTCTAATCCGAGCTGAAAACAAGGAAATAAGCGAAAACAAGGGTTGTCGATTAAACGTCATTCCTGTAAAATCAATGGTTAGAACATACTTCGGTAATATACAATTTCAGGTATAACAATAGGAGGATTTATAGTATGGAAACAGGAACATCACGCGTAAAACGCGGCATGGCAGAAATGCAAAAGGGCGGCGTCATCATGGACGTTATGAACGCTGAGCAAGCGAAGATAGCAGAAGCGGCAGGGGCAACGGCAGTTATGGCGCTTGAGCGCGTACCTTCCGATATTCGTGCAGCTGGCGGAGTAGCTCGCATGGCGGATCCGACGATTGTGGAAGAAGTTATGAAGGTTGTATCGATCCCGGTTATGGCGAAGGCTCGTATCGGGCATTATGTAGAAGCGAAAGTGTTGGAATCGATGGGAGTTGACTACATCGATGAGAGCGAAGTGTTGACGCCTGCAGATGAGGTTTTCCACATTAGCAAGAACGAATTCACCATTCCTTTCGTTTGCGGAGCGAAGGATCTTGGCGAAGCCTTGCGCCGTATTCAAGAAGGCGCAGCTATGCTTCGTACGAAGGGTGAGCCTGGAACAGGCAATATCGTAGAAGCTGTTCGTCACCTTCGTTTGATTCACGGACAAATTCGCAAGGTTCAAGGCTTGTCGAAAGACGAACTGTATCATGAAGCTAAGCTTCTTGGCGTTCCTTACGATCTGTTGCTTAATGTGCATGAAACAGGCAAGCTTCCAGTCGTTAACTTCGCGGCAGGCGGCGTAGCAACGCCTTCTGATGCAGCGCTTATGATGCACCTTGGCGCAGATGGCGTATTCGTAGGCTCCGGTATTTTCAAATCGGACAGCCCAGAGAAGTTCGCTCGCGCAATCGTAGAAGCGACTACTCATTATCAAGACTACAAGCTTATTGCTGAAGTTTCGAAAAACTTGGGAACACCGATGAAAGGCATCGAGATTTCCAAGCTTGAAGCCGGACAGCGTATGCAAGACCGCGGTATCTAATAGAAGTGATATGCAGGTGCCGGCTAAGCGCGTGAAGTGCCGCCGGCTCTTGCCTGTAAAGGAAGGCGAATACAATGAAAATTGGCGTTCTTGCGCTTCAAGGCGCAGTAGCGGAGCATATACGCAGCTTAGAGGCGGCGGGCGCGGAAGCGGTCGCCGTTAAACGGGTGGAGCAGCTTGATGAGCTGCAAGGGCTGGTCATTCCTGGCGGCGAAAGCACGACGATCGGCAAGCTGATGCGGCAGTACGGATTTATGGATCCGATTCGCGACTTTTCTGCCCAAGGGAAACCGTTGTTTGGCACTTGTGCCGGTCTTATCGTGCTTGCTGACGAAATAGAAGGGCAAGAGGAAGCACATTTGCGTCTCATGGATATGACGGTTGCGCGCAATGCTTTCGGTCGTCAAAGGGAAAGCTTCGAGACGGATTTGCAGGTGAAGGGCATCGATGAGCCGGTTCGAGCTGTATTCATTCGAGCGCCGCTTATTAAGAAGGTTGGCTCTAATGTGGACGTGCTGTCTACTTATAAGGATGAAATTGTAACAGCAAGACAAGGCCACTTGCTCGCAGTGTCTTACCATCCGGAGCTGACGGACGATTACAGCTTGCATGCTTATTTTTTAAATATGGTGCAGGAAGCAGCGGCAAGCAGGGCTTAGCGGTAAACTATACTATTCCCTTCAGAGAGGGGCTTATGGAACGTGCTGGACGTTAAAATATTAAGAAATGAATTTGATAAGGTTGAGGAGGCAATGCGCAACCGCGGAGCTTCACTTGATCTTATTGCTGATTTCCCCGTATTAGATACGAAGCGCCGCGATCTCATCCAAGAGACGGAGACGTTGAAGAATCGCCGGAATACGGTGTCTCAGGAAGTGGCTAAGCTAAAAAAAACCGGTGGAGACGCGGATGCCCTCATCATCGAGATGAGAGAAGTCGGTGATCGAATTAAGGAGCTGGATGAGGAGCTGCGCGTGTTGGAGGCTCAGGTTGAAGAGCTGACTCAAGCGATTCCGAACATTCCTAATGAGAGTGTACCGATCGGAAAGTCCGAGGAGGATAACGTTGAGCTTCGCCGCAATGGCGAGGTGCCAAGCTTTGATTTTGAGCCTAAGCCCCACTGGGAAATTGCGCAAACGCTCGGTATTTTGGATTTTGAACGGGCTGCGAAGGTAACTGGCTCGCGCTTTACCTTTTATCGGGGTCTCGGAGCGCGTCTCGAGCGTGCGCTTATTAGCTTTATGATGGATCTGCACAGCGACAAGCATGGCTATGAGGAAGTGCTGCCGCCGTATCTCGTCAATCGCGACAGCCTGTTTGGAACGGGTCAGCTTCCAAAGTTCGAAGAGGATTTATTTAAGCTGTCCAATTCCGATTATTATCTCATTCCTACAGCTGAGGTTCCCGTAACGAACTTGCATCGCGAGGAGATTCTCACTGCGGAGGAGCTTCCGAAATATTATGTGGCCTACAGCTCTTGCTTCCGCTCTGAGGCCGGTTCTGCTGGTCGCGATACGCGGGGCTTGATTCGCCAGCATCAATTCAATAAAGTTGAGCTCATCAAGCTGACGAAGCCTGAGGACTCCTACGAAGAGCTTGAGAAAATGACTGCTAACGCGGAGAAGGTGCTTCAGCTACTCGGTCTTCCTTATCGCGTGCTGGCGCTTTGTACGGGCGATATGGGCTTCACAGCGGCTAAGACGTACGATCTTGAGGTATGGCTGCCAAGCGCCGATACATACCGTGAAATATCGTCCTGCTCCAACGTTGAAGACTTCCAAGCGCGCCGCGCAAGCATTCGTTTCCGCCGCGATACGAAGAGCAAGCCGGAATTCGTGCATACGTTGAACGGTTCAGGGCTTGCGGTGGGACGTACAGTCGCAGCGATTTTGGAAAACTATCAGCATCCGGATGGATCGGTATCGATTCCAGAGGTGCTGCGTCCATATATGGGCGGAGTTAGCGAGATCAAAGCCGATTAATTAAAAAATATTTTACCGCAAAGTCAAAATGCAGTTGATTCTGTATTTTGACTTGTGTTATAATATCCCTTGTGACAATTATATGATGGAGAGGTACCGAAGCGGTCATAACGGGGCGGTCTTGAAAACCGTTAGAGCGCAAGCTCACAAGGGTTCGAATCCCTTCCTCTCCGCCATCATTACCTTCAAATGACACAGTACAAAGCTCAAGCGCCCAGCGCTTGGGCTTTTTTTTTTGCAAGTACGATCGTATAAAAAGACCTTCTCCTCCGCATGTTAATCGGTATGGAGGTGCTTCTAAGATGGTTAAATCAGATGAGCTGCAAATTGATCAGGAGAGCTTAGCCGATGCATGGCGGCAGACGTTGCCAGACACAATGAATGAAGCCGATAGCTGTACGGTACTGCCTGACGGGGCAGATGCAAAGGCGCTGAGGGTAACAATTGAGGCGTCGGGGCATCAAGCGTATACCTTTGATTTTAAGGTTACCTATATCGATAGCCGGGAGGTCAAGGTCGAGCTGGTTGATGTTGAAAAAGATAGGGTAACGGTCGATGAGCGAACAGATATCATTCAGCAGCTTATTCACGATTATCAGAGACATTTGCATGAATGCGCGCAAGCGCTGCAGCAATTGACTCATGTGTAAATGTGCGAGAGGAGGGACGGCCTGTGACAAAAGCGAAGGGAACGGCTGATAAAAATCTGTCCAATGTCGTAGAAACGCTGGAGACAGAAGCGGTAAACAGCCATCAAGCGCAGCAGCTGCAGCAAGATAAAAATGATCGACGCCATCAGGATGCGCTGAACCACGATCAGCCAACTGATTTGGAGCATCAAAGAAGCTAATGCATTGATAACCACAGGTATAGGAGGATTAGTTGATGAGCAAGCAAGACAGCGTTCCCGTTCCAGAGAGCAATCCGGAGAAGGGCAGGCAAAATCGTGATGGCCGTGGACAGCAGAAGCCGTTATCCGGTTCTAAGAAGACGAAGCAGCGTAATCACGTTAGTCACCATAACCCTGAAGGGTAAGGAATAAATCAAACTAAAGTCCCAAAATATATAGATCAAGAATCCCGTTTTCGTTATTTTGAAACGGGATTTTTTGGTTGTTACTTATAAATGGTGGTTTTTTAGTATAGAATGGAGGTGCTCATATAAAAAGAGGGGAGGAACATACAGCATGAAAATGGTTCAAAAAATAGCGGTGCTTCTGTTGACCGTTATTATGGTCGTGATTGCAGGATGCAGCGCGAACACATCACCAAAGAAAGATTTGCAGTCGGCTATGACGAAGATTAGCGAGGCTGACTCCTACAAAGTGAAAATGACGTTTGGATTAAATGAATTGGAGCTGCCACAGGATCTAACGCAGGATACAGACGCAGCTGCAACTGCAGCGATCATCAGCATGATTAAGGATGCGTCGATTACCGTTGATGCGGTTTATCAGAAGGACCCGATGCGCACCGATATGAGTATGGAAATTGTCATCCCAGGCGATATGCAAATGACGCTGACCGTTCCCATG
Source organism: Paenibacillus praedii (assembly GCF_049725345.1). Taxonomy (NCBI): domain Bacteria; kingdom Bacillati; phylum Bacillota; class Bacilli; order Caryophanales; family Paenibacillaceae; genus Paenibacillus; species Paenibacillus praedii. The sequence goes on from NZ_JBMWAM010000026.1 coordinate 9,207, forward strand.
ATAATGACAGCTGAGACGCTATATGTGAAAATACCACAGATTCCAATGCTGCCATTGCCTGAGACATTGACAGGCAAGTATATTATGATCGATCTTAATGAGCTGGCTGAACAGCAAGGGGCACCTGCCATGGATTTGGCAGCGCAGCAGAAGCTAGGTCAGGACATTGGGGCAGTCGTTATGAAGCATTTTGACGAGGAGACGTATTTCAGCCAGCTGAAGGCTGAAGATGCAGCTCTGCCTGAAGGCATGGAAGCTGATAAGGTTATCGCAGTTGAAATTAATGAAAGCAACTATGCGGAGACGGTTGATCTTGTCGTGAATACCGTTTTGCCTGAGCTAATTGATGTCATGCTTTCGAATGAAGAGGCACTAAGCGCGCTTCAACTGGAGAAAGCAGATCTCGAGAAGGCAAAAACCGACCTTGCGTCGAACAAAGCTGAAATCCTCGATACGCTGAAAAATGATGTTAAAGTGAATACGCTGAAGGTGAGTAGCGCAATTCAGGATGACAATCTTGTTTATCAAGATGGTCAAGTGAATATAGAGGCTACGGAAAAGGAAAGCGGTCAAACGATGAAGCTTGGTCTCCGTTTCGATGTGAGCTACTCGGATATCAATAAAGAAGCTGTATTCGAAGAAATTCCAACAGATGTTATTACGCTCAATGAGCTGACACAAATGTTCGGAATGCCCGCTGGCATGTAGCACTTATCATTTATAGGATGATCATAAAAACAGCATTCCCCATGAGCAAGGGAATGCTGTTTTTACTTATAATTATCGTACTTTGCCTAGGCCTTCCTTCTTTTAGAAGCTGCCTGGAGCAGGCGGGTATGGCGTCTGTTCGTGCCTGGGTTTCTTATAAACCGCAAGGAACAGCACAACTGCGGTAACAATGTGCATAATCATACCGAGGATTGGAATCCATGCTAATACCGATGTTACAATACCTAGAATACTGCCGGCGATTGGTTTTTTGTTCTGCGAACAAAATACTAGCGTTACGATGTGAAGAACGAGTGTGATGAACAACACCGTATAGCCTGATAGTAGGACGATGGAGCCGCCTATAATCGGAATCCCCAAAATTGCTTCAACAATTGCGGATACTAATAGTAAAGTTCCTGCTGTTTTCATGTTATTCCTCCCTTATGCTCTACTTCCTACAATAACTCGAACTTCTATCCAATGTCTACCTTTTAATATCCCTGTCCTAGACGGACTGCTGTGTAGGCTCCTCCTCCGGCTTCCCCGCTACTGAAAATGCGTCCCCGATCCACTTCTAAACTTCTAACTCCTGCCGGACCGAGGGGCGACAGAGTCGACCCGAAGCGTGAATATGGTGTTAGGCGAAGTCGTATTTTAGCCAGTTCTTTGGCTAATATAAAAATCAATCGTTTCTCTAGAAAACTTAATGTACTCTTGAAAAGCCTCTTTTACTTTCTTTATGCCAATTAATGATCTTTCATATTCTGAATTAAATTCTTCTGTTCTTAGGAATGACTTATACATTATGTAATCACCGATTTGAGTTCCAAATAGAAAGTAATCTTTATTACCTTCAATTATGGTCTGATCTTGAAGACTTTCTAAAGCCTCTGCTAACTCATTATGTCTATTATCATTAGGTTTTGGGAAATGAAATGAACGGTCTCTTACATCTCGCATTCTCTGAAGAATATCCTCATCCTCATTGCCTAAAAAGAATTTCATAATTGTTTCATAATCTTGTTTTATATGAGAAGGTAGCATATTTATAAATTCTTTTATTTCTTTTTCCTCTCGAGTTTTATATAAATACCATATCGCTTCTCTTAAAGTAGAACACATATACCTAAATTGAGGTGACATATCATCCACAATGAATTGTATCTGCTTTCTTCTCAATAAACTTAGAGCTTGGTCTTCAATATATTTCAATTGATTATGAATTATAGATAATCCAACTATCCATCTAGAAAGCATATCTTCAGAAGGAAATAGATCTTTTATTCTCATTTATTGTCTCCTTTCTTAATACGATTTCGCCTAACACATAAATTTGCGAAATTCTAAAATGAAACTGGATAAATTTCCAATCCCTTCAAATTGACTATATCATGCCATTTTACCTATGCATAGATGAATAACTTGTTACAAGGCACAACTATTCTGACGTTCTTGCATTCTGTTGTCCTACAGGGCAACTGAGGATAACTTTTCCAACAAGTGGCTCCCGCAAACATACCCACGAAATAAAAAAGAACCGTGCAACTACACGGTTCAGAAATGTTTGGAAAATGGCGGCCCCGGCCAGAATCGAACTGACATCTACCCTTTAGGAGAGGGTTGCTCTATCCGTTGAGCTACGGAGCCGCGAAAGTGAAGATTATAACAAAAGTTGACTCAGACATGCAGAGTTGCGTTCACCTTCTCCAACCCACAGAGCGGTTCCAACTTAATTCTTGTTGTCCTGTTGTTGTCCTAATGACAGCCGAAGGACAACATTGTCAACAAGCGCCTCGCACGAGCATACACTCAAAATTACAAAGAATCGCTTAACAGGAAGGCTTCTCAATGCTTTAGTGAAGCGTACCGCGACAGAAATCGAAGGCGTGATCTGCAGTTTAGGAAACGTTTGCTCTATCCGGATGAGCTACGGACGCGCGAGCAGAAATAATTATAGCATGGACACTTTTCCTAACGCAACTATAGGAGACGATTGGGCTGCTATTAGCAGGTGTGTGTCGAATAATGTCGTGTTCATTAGTCGAATGAGCAGGATTTACAGTAATTGAAAGCGAATTGTATAAGAATGCTTAAACCGCTGGAGGAGTGACCTGGATGCTTAAAGACTTCAATGAACCTCGCTCTTTTAAATTAGACTTATCTTCCGAACAGATGCTCAAGGTGATATTCGAATATACGGCTAAAATAGGAAATGAAAAAAAGCTGGAGGCTGTTCTTATTTTAATGGCGGATATGGGCAGGGAAATGATTGTTGCCGACCGCTGTACAGTGTGGCTGATTGATGCGGTACGCAATGAATTGTTTACGGTCGTTGCTCACGGTACTGGAGAAATTCGAATCCCTTACGGAAGCGGGTTAGTTGGCGCAGCGATTAGCACAGGGCAGCCTTTCAATATTGATGACGCTTATCAGGATCCGCGTCATAACCTGGAGAGTGACGTGCAAACAGGCTATTTGACGAAGTCGATTATTACGATTCCTTTTCGAAATAATGAAGGTGAGGTTATTGGAGCCTATCAAGCTGTTAATAAGCTGACGGAGGCGCAGACCTTTTCTACAAAAGACATGGAATATTTAGAGCTGGCGGCTTCTTATTCCGGCAAATCACTCGAATCCGTATTGCTGCATGAAGAAATTTTGGAAACGCAGCGTGAGGTTATTTTTGCAATGGGAGAGATGGGCGAGAGCCGCTCAAAGGAAACTGGCAATCATGTAAGACGGGTTGCAGAATATTCCTGCATCCTGGCATTAGGCTTAGGGATGAGCGAAGCTGAAGCAGAAATGCTGCGCAGTGCTTCACCTATGCATGATATTGGCAAGGTCGCTATACCAGATGCCATTCTGCAGAAGCCAGGCAAGCTGACAGCGGAAGAATTCGAGCTGATGAAGAGTCATGCTGAAACCGGCTACCGTCTGCTTAAAAATTCAAAGCGGCCGCTTATGAAAGCTGCAGCTATCGTTGCACTGCAGCATCATGAGAAGTGGGATGGATCAGGTTATCCGCAAGGTCTTAAAGGCGAAGATATTCATATATATGGTCGAATTACGGCTATTGCAGACGTTTTCGACGCTTTAGGCAGTGCGAGGATTTACAAAGCAGCCTGGGAGCTGGAGAACATCTTATCCCTCATTAGAGAGGAGCAGGGCAAGCATTTTGACCCGCTTGTCGTAGATGTGTTCTTCGAACAGCTTCCGCTCTTGCTTGAGGTGAGAGACCGTGAAGCTGACGTTATAAATGGAGCATCAATCTAAATAAAAAAATAGTGGAGCGGGACGATTCCCTGCTCCACTATTTTTTTTATTCATCTAGTCCCGCCAGTATGCAGCAAACGCTCGGTTATGAACCTTATCCTACTGCGAAATAGACTGCTTGCCTGATAGCGTAATGGACCGCTCTACGAGCACATCCATCGCATCCACACAATATTTTGCAACCTCATCCCGAATGGGAATACAGGATAGCTCGGTGCATGCGAGAATAACACATTGGCAGTTTTCATTCACCAGCAGGTCGTTAATGATGCCTTCAAACTCGGAGGGCTCAACAGGCAAATTGCGCTTTACCTTGTTGTATATAATGTCCATCACATGCGCTTGCACCGCTTCATTTGGTTCATGAAGCTGCATATTGAATCGTTCACAGCCATGGCGGTAAACGCCGCTGCTAATGGTCCCATTCGTAGCAAGAATACCGATCTTGCAATGCTCTCCGTAGCTGCGGTATATTTCCTGGAGTGTCTCATCCACCATATTAATAATCGGGATGCTCGTCATCCGCTGCATTTCTTTGTAGAAATAGTGAGAGGTGTTGCAAGGAATTGCGATATGGGCAACATTAGCCGCTTCAAGCAGCTTCAGATCCTTGGCCACTGCCTCGAGGAACAGCTCTCCTTGCTTGCTTAAGATGACGCCTGTCCGGTCCGGCAGGGTCGCATGATTCAGGATGACCATATTGATATGGTCCTGATCGCGCTCTGCTGCAGTTTGCTCAATCACCTTGTCGAAAAATACGGATGTCGCCTTTGGTCCCATGCCACCTATGACGCCTAAGCTTTTATGTTCCATAATTCAACCTACTTTTGATGAAGTGTTTAAAACATCGCATTTAGCTACCGACAATCATAGCATGACTTCCCATTTCCTCATAGCTGTTAAAAAATGTATCCGCATCGTAGGTAACCTGACCCTCTAAAGGGTTCATGACATGTACTTTGTTGTCTTCATAACCATTTATGACCGCGACATGTAAATTGACCGGGGCAATGTGGTATTCACCCGTGTCATTATAGTTCCAGCCGTAATTCATCTTCGGTGGTGTCAGATCGAGCGTTATCCACATGACGACGGGGATGCCTGCGTTCAGCTGATCCATAATTTGCTCTCGCGTGCTTCCGCTAATATCCGCTGTACTGTTGCTGCGTCCAACGGCATCGAAATAGAGGTTGGCTGCATCAACAATGGGAGGCGCAAAGCTGAAAAATCCCCCCTTTAGATCTCTTGGCTCGCCAGCGTAATATTGATAGGGATCGGGTCCATATAATTTTCCGTCCTTGGAGGAGAAGGCTCTCTTCGGCAAATACGTATCCGACATTTGTGTTTTTGTCGCTTCGTAGCCGTAGTAGTTGAGCACGGCCGTTAAGGAGGTGATTTCACAGCCATTAGGGAGCTCAGGCTTCTGCATAACCGTAGGGACATCGATGTAGACCTTTTTAATGACGATGCGGCCATCTTCTGTCCGGACCGTTTTTTTCACATGCTCAGGCATCTGGTTATTCATGGTGAACTCTTGGTTTGGGGCATTTATGTCCACATGGATATCCTCATCCACCAGTTGGTAGGGCATCATGATTTCCTGCTGCCTAATTAAATAGCTTGTCCCGTAATCCAGCAGGCCTGATCTTGCTTTGCCCGCTGCATCCGTAGTTAATGTCTCAACGATAACGGAGGTGTCTGAATTTGTTATCGTGTATATCGTACCTGGAATTGGCAGCAGGGTTTCAGCATCGGTATTTATCACAGTAATACTACCTTGCTCGATCTTTGGGGCAGCAGTGGGACTTGGTGTCTCAATAATCGTATTGTTAAATGTTTCTTCGGCGATATTTTTATTAAAAAAAGTAAAAACAGCAAAGACCACACCTATTAAAAAGACTATCATTACGATTTTTTTCATGTTGGAGTTCCTTTTCTGTACAGCAATAATCGTGACTACTGTTCTTCGAAAAACCGCTTATACCATACGAGGAAGACATACACAGTCCAAATGTATCTAGCATGATTTTGCTTACCTGAATAATGGATATCCAAATACTTCATAAGTTCATCCGTGTGGAAAAATTGCTTCGACGCGTTCGACTGGAACATGTCCTTCACGAGCTTATAATACTTCTCTTCCCGCAGCCAATGTCGTATAGGGACAGGGAAGCCAACCTTTGGCCTATTCGCCCATTCCTCGGGCAATACCTCTTTTGCAGCCGTGCGCAATGCGTATTTTGTATTGCTCGGATGCACACGTAGGCCTGTTGGCAGCTTGGAGGCCAAATCCATAACCATTTTATCGAGGAATGGCACCCGCAGCTCAATTGAATGTGCGAGGCTCATTTTGTCCGCTTTAAGAAGAATATCGCCTGGGAGCCATAGCTTCAGATCGACGTATTGCATCTTGGTAACGTCATCCTTGCCTCTCACCTGTTCGTATACGCCTGCAGTGATGCTTTGTACGGAAGGGCCAGCCTGGTAGTCATCCTTCAGTACCGCTAACGCATCCGCTTCGTCAAACACTTTGGCCTGACCGATGAAGCGTTCCTCTACGCGCTGTCCGCCCTTCACGACGAAGGAGGAGAAGCGGTTTTTAGGAAGGTTGCCGCTTAGCAACGATAAGGAGCGCCGCACGACAAAAGGAATCTTCTTGTACTTTTTCATCGCAGGCGTCGTATCATACCAATCGTAGCCGCCGAAGATTTCATCTGCGCCTTCTCCCGACAGTACGACCGTCACATGCTTGCTTGCAAGCTCTGCGAGGAAATATAAAGGCACGGAAGACGGATTAGACTGAGGCTCGTCCATATGATATTGAATCGTTGGCAGAAGCTCGAAGCACTCGTCTGCGCTGATCAGCTTTTTGTGATTTTCAATTTGCAAAATATCAGATAAGTCCTTGGCGAGATCTGTTTCGTTAAAATTACCCTCATAATCCTTAAAGCCAACGGAAAACGTCTTGTTCGGCTTCAGCAAAGCCGTGATGTAGCTGGAATCAATTCCGCCGGATAAGAAAGAGCCGACCTTCACGTCGCTAATCTGGTGATAGTCCACCGATTCCTTAACCGTGTTCTTAATTTGTTCAACATAATGGGCCAGACTATTCTCTTCCTCGTTAAAGCTCGCATCCCAGTAAGGATTGATCTCGAGCTTGCCCTTCTGGTAGAGCATGTAGTGGCCTGGCTTCAGCTTATATACGCCCTTGAAGAACGTCTCGTCGAGCACGGAATATTGAAAGGTCAGATAAGGCTTGAGCGCATCCTTGTTCAGCTCTTTGCGAAAAGCGGGTTGCTTCAGAAACGACTTAATCTCTGAGCCGAACAGGAAGGATCCGTCGATCGTGTTTTGCGTATAATAAAGAGGCTTAATGCCAAAAAAGTCTCTTGCAAGAAACATTGTTTCCTTATTCGCATCCCAAATCGCAAAAGCAAACATACCCCTAAGCTTATGAAGCACCGATACGCCGTACTCTTCATATCCATGAATAATTACTTCGCTATCGGTATGACTTACGAAGGTGTGGCCCTTCGCAATCAAGTCCTCCCGAAGCTCTTGGTAATTATAAATTTCGCCATTAAAAATTAGAACACAGCTTTGGTCCTCATTGTACATGGGCTGACTCGCTACTTCAGACATATCTATAATTTTCAGACGTCTAAATCCGAATGTTACCTGCTCATCAGAGTATATGCCGCCGCTATCGGGACCTCTATGAATGATCGTATCCATCATCGCTTGAATAACGGATTCGTGATCCATCTCGATTCGACTGTCTGCAAATCCTACAAAACCGCACATAGTATAATACCTTTCATTTGCTGTATTGTTTAACGAGCTGTCAGTTTCTTATCACGTTTGTCCATTAGTTCTCTAACGATTTCTGCTTCATTAAAAGGAATTTCTGTCTTGCCAACCACTTGTGACGTTTCATGTCCTTTGCCGGCAATCAGAATAACATCGTCTTTCCTGCTGATATCAATGGCGAAGGCAATCGCATCTCTGCGATCGATGACCGCTTCATATGCGCCGTTATACGCCTCCATGCCTTCAACGATTTCTCTTATGATCAGGTTATTATCCTGCTCCTTCGGATTGTCGGATGTGACGACGGAGAAATCGGCTAACGTTGCTGCAACCTTGGCCATGCCTCTACGCTTAGCTGTACCGGTATCATCTTCTGACGCATATACGCCAAATACGAGAATAATTCTACCCTTTGCGAAGGGTCTAATCGTGCTCAGCGCCTTCGCGAGACTGTCCTCCGTATGCGCGAAATCGACGATGATTTTGTTGTCCTCGTCCTGATAGACGACCTCAAGGCGTCCTTTGATGCCTTTTACAGCCGCAATGCCGTCAGCAATCTGCTGGAGGGTGAATTGGTTGCAGTAAGCTGTAGCAATCGCCGCCAGGCTGTTATATACATAGATGGCGCCAGGCAGGTTTACCTTGATTTCTACGCTTCCCTTAGGTGTATGAACGGTATAAAAAGTATGATCGGCAAAATAGTGAATGTCTGACGCGTAAATATCCGCATCCTGCTCAATGGCGTAGGTAACCAGCTTCACTCTACGGCCCTTTAGCCGATCAATCAGTACTCGACCGTACTCATCATCCGCATTAATGATGTTGTAATCGGTTGTCAGCTCGAACAGCATAGCCTTAGCTTCGAAATACTCCTCCATTGTACGATGGAGCTCCAAATGATCGGGCGTCAGGTTTGTATAAACCCCCGTATTAAAGCTGGAATGAGCTACGCGATTCAGGTTAAGCGCATGCGAGGATACCTCCATCATACAGTGCTTCGTGTGCGATTCGATCATATCCGCGAATATTTGCTGCAGATTAAGCGATTCGGGCGTCGTGTTTTTATTTTGAATAACCTTCTCACCAATTACCGTACCGATCGTGCCGATAATGCCGATGGACGTGTTCGTTTGCTCGAAGATCGATTTGATAAAATAAGTCGTAGAGGTTTTCCCGTTCGTACCTGTAATGCCGATCAAATTCATCTGCTCCGTTGGCCGGTGGTAGAAGTTGGACGCGACACGCGCGAGCGCTTTCCGCGTATCCGCAACCCTCAGCACCGTTATCTCGGGACTTACAGTAACATCTTTCTCAACGATGATCGTCTTTGCGCCAAGCGCAACCGCCTTATCAATAAATTGATGACCATCCGCCGAAAAGCCGGAAATTGCCACAAATAAGCCGTTTTCCTCGACTATTCTCGAATCATAAGCTATAGCTTGCACTTCTCTATGTAGCTCGCCTTGCACGAGCTTGTAAGACAGATCCTTGATGACGTCGGTTAATAACACATGATCAGCTCCCTTCTAGAGACCGATAGAGGTATGGCAATGGCAATGGCAATGGCAATGGCTATCTTCTTAGCAGCTTCTTTGTTATTTTTCGCCCAATAATAGACGCGTAGGAGATGGCAGGCTTCGGATCCTTCCAATCCCAGATCGCATACGCCTTCGGCTTGAATAGGGAGACAAATACCTGCCCTGCGGTAAGCTGTCCGCTTTTGATATAATCGCGAATCGCAAGCATATCCTCGTACCCGTACCAGAATACGCGTTTTGTATCCTCTTTGACGGCCTTAGGCTGCACAAGGTTGCCGGTAGTCAGCTCCTGATAGGTAATCCAAGGCATGTTCACGCCCACCTTGTACAGCAGGTTGTTCAGGTTCGTGATTCGGCAGTTAACCTCGATTAAATAATACGTTCCCGTTTCCGCGTCCTTCTTAAATTCAATTTCCGCAAAGCCCTTCCATTTCATCTTCTCGAGGAATGGAGCGCCGATATCGAACAGCTCCGGCACATACCTTTGCCCCGTATAGACCGATGCGCCGAAGTTAATCGGATATTGACGGAATTTCTGGCAGGTCACCCAATGCGTCACCTTGGAGTCTTGGTTCAAATAAGCGTCGAAGGTATACATGTGATCGTCAAATCCTGGAATGATTCGCTGTACAATGACTTCCAGCTTCGCCTCACGCGCTTTGGCGAGCGCTTGCTCGAGCTCCGCACGGTTATTTACCTTGAACAGCTTCCTTCTGAACTTCGCGACGAAGGAAGGGGAGTCGGTTGGCTTCACGACGCATGGATATTTAATGATCGAATCGATCTTCTCGAAGAACTGATCTTCATCCACTCTCACCGTTTCGGGAACGGCGACGCCGTTTTCTGAAGCAAGACGGTGTAATACTTCTTTATTCATCATATTGGAATATATGCCCTGCTCATCTTGCGGAATGAGATAATACTCCCGCAGCTCGGTCAAATGCTCGTCAATTACCTCTAAGTAGGAGTCGTGACAAGGAATGAGAACCGGAGGGGAGCTTTGCCGCTGGGCATAATCCTTCAGAAACTGGATGAAGGCTACTTTGTCTTCTTTATAATGAGGAGCGATAAGTCGCTCTGATGTATATTTGGAATCCGCGCCATAGGTTTCTTTGTTTGAATAGTCTACAGCAACGGTATGTACGCCGTTTATGCCCAGACAGCGAATAGTACTTAATCCTATGTAATAATTGCATCCTAAAATTACAGCTTTATTATTCACAAAAGCACATCCAGTCTCAAAATGTAAGTTCTTTTCGCTATAAATTCAAGCAAGGTATGAAATAATTTTACTTCATACCTACCTATAATACAAATGGATTTATCCTCATAAAGAAATACGTTGCGGTATATAATTACCAGAAATTGATTGATTTTTATAGGCTAAGGGTCCTACTAAATGGAATAATTAACATCGATTTGTCGAATAATGCCCGAAAATTGTCTACGTTCATCGACACGTTTTTACAAACTCCTTACTGCGCAAGGAGTATAATGGGAGTATTACCATACGAGTGCTAGATAAGGAGCGTGCCCCGAAGCGAGCTATGGACAAAAATCACTTGCTTAAACAATTGCAGTCGCTACGGCTAAAGCTTCATGAAATAGCCGAAGCACGCGGCAGTTTGACAGATCCGGATGTTCTGGCGATTAGCGAAGAGGCCGATCAACTCATTGTTGCGTTACAGTATATTCAGCGAAATGAGCTAACACATATTTCAATACGTCGTGACCATTTGTAGAGATGCCTTACCGCTCTCGCAGGCGACGGAAAAACTGCGTTAACAACGATGCACATTCAGGTTGTAGAATTCCACTGGTAAGCTCCGTTTCGTGATTGAAACGGGGCTCTTGCAGTAAGTTCATAAGCGTTCCGGCACAGCCGGCCTTAGGATCCGTCGTTCCGTACACGACACGCTTGACTCGCGATTGCACAATGGCTCCTGCACACATCGGACAAGGCTCCAGCGTGACGTATAGCGTACAATCTAGTAATCTCCATGCGCCAATGCGATCGCAGGCGTCTCGAATGGCTACCATTTCGGCATGCGCTGTAGGGTCAAGCTGCGTCTCCCGCAAATTGTAGCCTCTTCCGATAATCTCATTGTTTCTTACGATAACCGCACCAATGGGAACCTCCCCAATTTGCTCGGCTTTTTTGGCTTCAGCGATAGCTTCCATCATCCATTGATGATCAGTCTGTTCTCTTATCATTTGCATTGCCCCTTTATGTTGAGCGTTATACAACGAACAAATATTCCGTTGTTAACATGTTGTAGATAATATTGTGGATAACTTTATTCGTACACACATTGTTGCGCACAATCTATTCACACCTGTGTACAACTTATGTTGATAATGTGAATGAATTGTTAATAAACAGTCATGATATAAAAGGACGTGTCATTTATTGTCGATTAAGATGAAATTATCCATTATGATTTCTCTTATTGTATTGACGTTTTTCATTCTCCATCACATGTTCAGTGAATACTCGATGATTCGGGGTATGCAGGTGCAGGCCCAGCAAGAGATGCAGGAGACATCCATGCATTTTGCGAACTCGGTTGCCTTCTACGAGCAGAAGCGGGGTTCGGCCTCTCTTCCATTGGAAAGTACTTCGAGTCCGGAGCACCTATTCGATATGGTCCAATTATTAAATCCAAATATAAAGGAAATCACGGTCTTTGATCAAGCTACATTAAAGATTCCGTATGGAGCGTATACGTACCGCGACTCGATAAGCGACGACGCGTTCCTTAGATCCCTGAAGAAAGATGAGTTTACGCTGCAAAAGATGGAGATAAACGGCAAGTCCTATTTTCGCAGCTATTACTCGACGGAACGAACGGGCAATTACATTATTAGTATCGTGTACGATAAAAAGCAAATCACAGAGCTTATCAGTAAGGGACGCAATGACACGCTCATTTTTACCGGATTGAAGATGCTGCTTGTGCTCTTTATCAGCTATTGGTTGGCAGGGATGATGCTTAGGCCCCTGAAGGATATTTTGTGGAAGGTCAATGAGGTATCATCGGCGCGCTTCCATCAACCGATTCAAATTAAGAGCAAGGATGAATTTGGATTGCTTGCTCTGAAAATTAATGCGATGTCGCAAAATTTAAGCATCTATATGAATAAGCTGCGTCGGGCCTTTGAGGAAAATCGCCGGATGAAGGAGCATTTGGAGTCTTTTATCAATCATACGAGCGATGCCATTCATCTTGTCGATTTGGAGGGAAGGGTGATCCAGGTTAATCGGGCATTTGAGCTGCTGTTCGGTTATGAGGAGGAGGAGGCTATCGGCTTGATTTATCCGACCCTTCCGGATTCACACAAAGAAGAGAAGAAACATATGCTGAACCAGCTGTTAGCGGGCAAGGTGCTTCCCGCTCAAGAGACGATGAGAGTGACGAGAGCGGGAGAGATGATTCCGGTCAGCGTTACGATTTCGCCGATTCGTGATTCAGACGGCACCATTCGCGCTTTCGCAAGCATATCGCGGGATATGCGGAGCCGTAACAAAATGGAGGAGCTGCTGCGCCGTTCAGAGAAGCTGACGACTGTAGGGCAGCTGGCAGCAGGTGTTGCGCATGAGATTCGCAATCCGCTAACGACGCTTCGCGGCTTTCTCCAGCTGCAGCAGGAGACGAAGAAGCTGACGCTGATGCATGTCAGCCTCATGCTGTCGGAGCTGGACCGGATAAACTTGATTGTTGGTGAGTTTCTTATTTTGGCCAAGCCGCAAGCGGCAAGGTTCGTTACGAAGGATGTCAGGGCTGTGCTTCAGGATGTTATCGCCTTAATGAACAGCGAAGCGCTGCTGCATAATATCGAATTTCATGTGGCCTTTACGGAGGAGAAGTGCTGCATCTCATGCGAAGAGAATCAGTTGAAACAGGTGTTTATCAATTTACTGAAGAACGCGATTGAAGCGATGCCGAGCGGCGGCGTAATTCACATTCATATTACCCACAAGCGTGGGCATATATCGATATCCATCATGGATGAAGGGGAAGGCATTCCGGAGGATATGATTCAGAAGATTGGCGATCCGTTTTTCACAGGCAAAGAAACGGGTACGGGCCTTGGTATTATGGTCAGCCAACGGATTATTAATAATCATAAAGGCACATTAGAGATCAAAAGTAAGGTGAATGTCGGAACGACCGTGCATGTCATGCTCCCCGCTTTGAAAGAAGAAGACGAGAGCGGTATACTAGGATCATAAACGGGCATGACTCATCAAATGGGTATAAGACGGAGGGGGCGGCAAATCGGCCTATGGGAAAAAAAGCGCTGGTTGCAGGAGCGACGGGATTGGTTGGACAGGAGCTTGTAGACCTCCTGCTAAACCATAACGCCTATCATAAAGTGATTGTTCTTGTACGAAGAGAGATGAATATCACTCATCCGAAATTAGAACAACAGATCATCGACTTTGAGCAATTGGAGCACTTATCGCCGGATCTCGTTGCAGGCGCGGATATATTTTGCGCCTTGGGCACAACCATCAAGAAAGCCAAAACGAAACAAAATTTTATGCGGGTTGATTATGACTACCCCATGACTCTTGGGCGGCTGGCGAAGCGACATGGTGCAGAGAAAATGCTCATCGTGACAGCTATGGGAGCGAGCGAGAAGTCGATGTTTTTCTATAGCCGCGTAAAGGGAAAGGTTGAAGAGGATTTGAAAGGTCTTGGATTAGACTCACTTCATATTTTTCGGCCGTCACTTATAACAGGAGACAGGCAAGAGCATAGATTCGGAGAACAAGCAGCATCCGCAATAGGAAGAAAGCTTCCTTTTTTGTTTAAAGGGAAAATGGAGAAATATAAGCCTATTGCTGCACGCACGATTGCACAAGCCATGGTTAATGCGGCTGCCTCAAACATCAGATCGTCTACTATGATGAACTCTGATGAAATGGCTCGTTTATCGGTGAAAGGCCTGCAATAAGAATATTCTTCACGGAGATACATACAGAAGATTCATACTACGGGGTGAAGCTGCTTTGAGAATTAATAAATTCATAAGTGAAACGGGATTTTGTTCCAGACGCGAAGCGGATAAGCTGGTGGACAGCGGACGCGTGACCATTAATGGTGAGGCTGCTCAGCTCGGCAGCCAGGCGGAGCCGGGGGACGATGTTCGCGTCGACGGCAAGCCGATCGGTGAGCAGAAGCGTCACGTCTATATTGCACTCAATAAGCCTGTGGGCATTACGAGCACGACCGAGCTTCATGTGAAAGGCAATATCGTTGATTTCATCGGGCATACGGAGCGGATTTTTCCGATTGGACGGTTGGACAAGGATTCAGAAGGATTAATTCTACTCACGAATGACGGAGATATCGTCAACCCAATTTTACGCTCGGAAGGAAAGCATGAGAAAGAATATGTGGTCACGGTGGATCGTCCAGTTACCGCCGAATTTTTGAATGGAATGGCAAGCGGCGTACATATCCTCGGCAGTATGACGCTGCCCTGCAAGGTGACGAGAGTCGGGGATCGCGTATTCCGGATTATTCTGACAGAAGGACGTAATCGGCAAATTCGCAGAATGTGCGAAGCCTTCGGCTATCATGTGAGAAGGCTGCAGCGGCAGCGTATTATGAGTATTCATCTTGGAGGGCTGCCGCTTGGCAAGTGGCGTGATTTAACCGAAGCAGAGAAGGCGACGCTGTTCCATACCTTAAACTATAAACCTATGTAGCAGCCCAATAGACCCCTGCGGTCAAATGAAAATATCCCCTTATTGGACCGCAAAAGAAGCGGAACGAATAAGGGGATTTCGTTGTATTCTTCTATTCCTGTGCAACCGAGAGCTTCTGAGCATTTAAAGCATCTGTGTAAGTATGAATGATCGATACGTCGACACGGCGGTTTTTGGCCCGGCCTTCTGCCGTATTGTTGTCGCCCACCGGGCGGTATTCGCCGTAACCGATCGCGCTGAAGCGTTCCGGCTTCAACGCTGTATTCTCAAGCAGGATATCCATGAAACGAATGGCGCGCATGGAGCTTAAATCCCAATTCGACCTGAACATTCTGGTATTGATCGGAACATCATCCGTGTGACCGGAGACAATAACCTCGTATTGTGGATATTTCTGCAGCATCTTTCCGATGGCAACTGCAAGCTCCCTCGATTCCGGTTTCACGTCTGCTTGTGCCGGAGCGAACAACGCGTTATCGCTGATTGATATCATCAGCTGAGAGAGATTGAGCTTTGTTTCCAGATCGGTGGTTAGACCTTTTTCTTGGATATAAGCATCAATCTGTTTTTTCAGTTCCGCAAGATCCTTCTGCTCCTGCTCGATAAGCGCATCAAGAGCGGCCTGGTCTGCCGTTTGGTCATTTTGGCTATTGTCTTCCGCTTCCTGGGTGTTTTCTTCCTCTCCCTGAGCGCCTTCTTCGTCCTGCTTCTTGCCGTCATCATCACCAGATCTGACAATAGCAGTGTTCTCCATAATTCCGCTGCCATTGCTAAGGGCAATGTTAAAGGCTTGGGACATCTCATCAAACTTCTTAACATCAACAGAATTCATGGAATATAATACGATAAATAGTGCCAGGAGCAGAGTCATCAAGTCGGCATAAGGAATGAGCCACGATTCATCTACGTGCTCCTCATGATCATCATGTTTATGCTTTTTGCTCAACGGCTCCTTCCTCCTTCTCTCTCATCTTCGTTCTTTCCGTTGGTGTCAGGAATACAGAAAGCTTCTGACTAATCGCAATGGTCGACACACCGGATTGGATGGAAAGAAGACCCTCAACCATCATAAGACGGATTTGCACCTCTTGCTTGGACATGCGCTTCAGCCTGTTGGCAATTGGATGCCATAAGACATAACCTGTAAAGATACCGAGCAGGGTTGCGATAAAGGCGCCGGCAATCGCATGCGCAAGCTTATCCATATCGCTCATATCCGCCAGTGCTGCGATTAGGCCGACAACGGCCCCGAGTACACCAAGCGTAGGAGCGTAGGTGCCTGCCTGGGAGAAAATAAGGGCGCCTGCTTTATGGCGTTCCTCCGTGGCCGCGATATCCTCGAGCAGAACATCGCGAACGAAGTCCTGGTCATTGCCGTCAATAATCATGCGCATCCCGTTGCGAAGAAACGGATCTTCGATTTCATCGACCTTCGCTTCAAGAGCCAGCAAGCCCTCGCGGCGCGTAATCGAAGCCCATTCCATGAAGCGTTCGATGAGAACATCGCGCTGCGGCAAATTTTGTCCGGAGAATACCATTTTAAACAGCTTGCCTATCTTGGACAGCTCGGACATGGGAAAAGCAACCATTACCGAAGCTGCTGTACCTAATAGAATAATCATATAAGCTGCGGGATTAATAAGGGACGAGAGGCTGGCTCCTTTTACAACCATCCCTCCAAATACAGCGATAATACCTAACACAAGACCGATAATAGTTGAATTTTTCATCATACACCCCGTCTAATACGATTTTCGACATTTCTCTACTTCTTCTATTATCGTCAAATGTGTAGGCTGAAATTAGAGTAAATAGTACGATTTAAAGGCGAATCCGTTAAAAATTGATGAAATGCGTTAGAATAGTAGAGAGATCCAAATAAAATGAAATCGCGCAAAGGTGGTTATATAAGTATGGGAGTACGTCATGCAAGAGAATACGCTGATATATTGAAGGATTTGACAGCTGCTGTGGCGGAAATAGAAGGCAGCTACACTTTTTTTGAAATGGAAGAAGAGGAGTGGCGAGTACTGCCCGAGGGGGATCGGCATGAGGTAATGGAGGCACTTGCCGATGATGTATTTTTTGGATTAGGCGAAGATCCCGTTATTAAGGTAGGCGAAGGTGTCATAATCTATAACAGCAAGCATCATATCATTGAAGTATCGCAAGGAGAGAAAGTAACACAGATCATAAGATTGATATGAGTTTGTATGATTAATACAAATAAGTATAGATTTTTCGACATATCTTTACAATTAAAAGCGGCTGGATTACAATATTAATCATTAAATGACAGAAAAATTAACACCCATGTAACACTAAGGAGAGCGCTATGAACGAGTGCCGAACATCGAAGAAGCTACCGGAAGCGCTTGGTTTAGACGATGAAGCATTAGCTGCATTTTATCAACCGATTATCGCGATGGATACTAGAAGGATTATAGGGTACGAGGTGCTGGGGAGAGCTGTTAAGGGTGATTCTGTGCGCAGCCTGGGACCCTTCTTCGGGGATGAGCGGGTTGCGCTGGAGGACCATATCCTTGTGGACAGATTGCTTCGGGAGCAGGCATTCGCGAAGCTGGCACAGTTGGAAGAGCCGCCGATGCTGTTCATTAATTTAAAGCCTTCATGGATATATCGAAATGAGGAGTTAGGCGAGCTTTATACGCTCATGTTGTTGGACAAGTACGGCATAGACCCGAGGCGGATCGTGATTGAGATTACGGAAGAGAGCTTCAACGGCTCCATGGATGGACTGCGCGCGGTCATTGATATTTATCGATCGAGAGGCTGCTTGATTGCCATCGATGATGTTGGAAGCGGATTTAGCAGCACGGATCGCATCGCCCACATTCAGCCTAATCTGCTAAAAATCGATATTCATATGATCAAAAAAAGCGCGACGCATGACGGCTATTTCGGGGTGCTCCGCTCTTTCTCCGATCTGGCGGAGCATATCGGCGCTTCCCTGCTGGTCGAAGGAGTAGAGACGCGTGAGGATCTCGCTCGTTCCATTCAAGCGGGAGCTCGTTATGTGCAAGGCTTTATGTTCGCAAAGGCGGAGCCTGGGTTCCGCGATCCGAACTGTTTCGCGCCGATGATCGAGGCAGAGCTTGAGCAGCATCTGCAGCGGTTTCTGGGCACCGAGCGGTATTGGCAAGGTCAGGCCGAGCAACTGGCTGACCAACTTGTCGAAATTGTGAAGACGGCCGGCTATCCGGTGAATGCGGATGAATGGATCGAAGGGTTAACCCCCCAGATTTATGAACCGTGCATAAGAGTATATTTGTGCAGTGAGGATGGCATCCAGCTGTCATCTAACTTTTGCCGGGAATCGGCGAAGACATGGAAGCGGGAGGAGCAGTATCGCGGCATAAATTGGAGCTGGCGGCCTTATTTTGTCCCGAATCTGGTTCAGCTTAATGAGCGGCGCAGATCGATCGTATCACGAACCTATACCGATCTGGATTCACATGCGCGGATTCGTACCGTCTCTATATTAGCCGCACCCGGTCTTATCTTATTTATGGACTTGCAGGACATGGAGCGGGCAGCGATGCGGCTCTGACAGGATCCTATTGCTCTTCAGGCTCATAGACCATGCAATGACATTCGGCATATCCAGTCACGGTTCGGCGGGAATACGTGTCGGACACTCGAAAGCCGGCTTGCTCATATGCGCGTATGGCTCGTCTATTCCACGTAACGACCTCCAGATCGATTTCATGCTCCGGCGTTCGTTTCCTTGCTTCTTCTGCAATGAGCCGTATAAATTCGGGACCAAGACCTTGGCCGCACAGCTCGGGCCGCATGCCTAAACCAAGCCTGGTTACGCCTGCGATTGGGAAAAACTGCGCAAAGCCGATCAGCATTTGCTCATCGTTAAGCACTGCAGCATACTGCGCTTCACGAAGGACGGAATCGCCAAATTCGATTCCGTCCTTTTGCATGTCCTCCCAAGTCGGCCAATTGTAAATATCAAAGGGTGCCTCGTAGCTCCAATCGCAAATTTCGAGAGCATGCCGGATTTCGAGCGGATGTATGGTCATCTTCAATTGATGTCGTTTATAATGATTGGAGCTTTCATTATCGTGCATGAGGGACGGCCTCCATAAGATCATTGCGCTTGGATAAGCGTATAACAGTTGAAACAGGATTATTATATCAGATAGCACGACCTGACGTGCATTTATAAGGAGATTCGCTGACATGAGAAAATTGATCTGGCTAGGCTGCTTGTCCTATCTTGTCATTGGGGTTGCCCATGTTGTAGGAGGAGCTATATTAGAACAGTTGATCGCGCATTACGGCTTAACCTACAAGGACGGCGGTCAATGGATTATGAATCAATTCCTTGGCTTTCTAGTCGGCGTCCTGCTCGCGCCTTCCATTACAGCAAGAGTCGGGAAGAGAGGCGCCGTTCTTATAGCTGTAGGTTTATTGACGGTTAGCGAAGCGGCTTACAGCCTACTCCTTCCTTGGGGATGGATGCTGGCGATTGCTCCGCTGGCCGGCTTTGGGTTCGGTATGACCGAGGCTGTCGTCGGTGCGATGATTATTGATATGGCCAAGGACGGCAAAGCTACGGCGATGAGTCGTCTGGAGACGTTTTTTGGTGTCGGTGCGCTATTGATCCCGATAGCGGCGGCTTACTTAATTACAAACAATATATGGCAGGTGTCCTTCCCGATCTTGGCGGCGCTGGCCGGCATTACATTCGTGCTTTGGCTGACGACGTCGTTCGGAGAACTGGATGAAGAGCTGGGGTTCATACCGCAGACAGCGGAGGAGAACAGGGAGATTAAAAAGAAGACGGCTTCTGCTGCAAGCTCCAGAGGCGCCTCGGCTTTCTTTGGGTACCCGCGCCAAGCGCTGCCGTTCCTGCTGCTGGCCGCTTTGTTTTTTATGATTTATGTCGGGATGGAGATGAGCTTCTCGAATTATTTGCCATCGATCCTGATTGCCCGCTCGGATGTCGGTGAAGCGGGGGCGGCGGCAGTGCTCAGTTTATTCTGGGGAACGGTCGTGCTGGGACGAATATTCGCGGGTGTGCTTGCTGAACGGATGGGCTATGCCCGCTACTTATTGATAGCCACGGTAGGCGCAGCCATTGTCATTGTTTTAATGGCAGCGATAGGGCAGTTGAGCTGGATGCTTGTATGGGTAGCGCTTAGCGGTTTGTTCTTCTCGGGCATCTTCGGTATCGCGCTCGTCTATGCGAACGTGCTTATTCCAGGGATGACGGAGCGCACGACAAGCCTGCTTGTCGCCTTTGGCGGCCTTGGCGGCGCCATATTCCCTCGACTGACAGGCTGGTTCATGGATCGGTTTCAAGTGCAGGCAACCTTGTGGTATATTAGCGCACTCGTGCTGCTTATGCTGCTTCTATTAGCCGTCATGCTCGTGCTCGGCAGAAAGCGCAGTCAAATACAGGAGCGGAGCGATGCGCTTGCCGAAGCATAAGGATGTATAGCGGGATAATGGCCGTTATTTCATTATCGTTTTGTACATGTCGATCGCTCGTGCGCGAGAAGCCTTTAGATCAACGATGGCGCTGCTGAGCGGCTGGTGAATGCTCTTGCCCGGCATATGTGCGAGATGCGGCAGCCAGTGTCTGATGTAGCTTCCGTCTGGATCATGCGTCTGCGACTGCGTCGCCGGATTCATAATTCGGAAATAAGGAGCGGCATCATAGCCAAGCGAGGAGCACCACAGCCAGCCTCCGCGATTCAACGTGTTATCGTAGTCGCTTAAGTGAAGGCGGAAATACTGTTCGCCAAGCGTGAATGGACAGAGCAGGTTTTTTGTCAAAAACATAGCGGTCACCATTCGCAGCCGATTTGGCAGCTCGCCTGTCCGATTCAGCTGTGTCATGGCCGCATCGATAATCGGAATGCCGGTTGCGCCGGCCGCCCACGCTTCGAAGTGCTCGTCTGTTAACGGGGAAAGGTCTGCTAGCTGCTCATAGCGGAAGTAGTCCTCATGATACATCGCCTGGTACAAATAAAAATCGCGCCATGCCAGCTGCCGCAGCCAAGACTCCGAGCCCGGCAGTCCCTGCGTTGCTTCGTAGGCTTGACGAGCCGAGATTGCCCCTGTATTCAAGTAGCGTGCGAGCCCGCTCGTATGCTCCTCCGCATAGGCATCGCGGCAATCCGCATAGCCGGCAAGCCTCTCGCGGACAAAGCGCTCAAGCCTAGCTTCCGGTTTTTCTGATCCGCTTAAACCGGCTGTACCGCCCAGCGCACTAGCGATGGGCTCAGGCAAGGCAAACTCGGCAGCAACGGCACTGCTTATCTCCCCCATGGTTTTCAGGTCATGGATTGTGGCCATACTCATTGGACTATAGCATTGCAGCATATAGCTGCTCCACATGCGATAGAACGGCGTGAACACTTTATACGGCTCCGATCGCCGGGCGAATGCGGGGAAAGCCTCAAGATCAGCCAGCGGCGCATCTTGAAGTGACAACCAGCGTCGCCCTAGTCTGATGGCCGTTTGCTGAAGCCGCTCATCCCGGCTCCGCGAGTATGGCGTGTAATCCGCATGAACGATGACCTCGTCAATGGGATGGACCTGCAGAAGCGCCTCGATGATTCGTGAGGGGTCGCCATGCAGCACATGAAGCTCTTTGCCGGCATTTGAATAGCTTTGAAGCAGGGCGGCGGCTTGGTTCACAAAGTTGCGTCCGCTGTGGCTGGTAAGACGGCCGTCAACCGTGAAGGTCGGATCTAAAATAAACAAATGGATACCTTCTGTATCCCTCTTTTGTAAATAATCAAATGCGCGCAAATCGGAGGTACGCAAATCCTTGCGGTGAATAAACAAATACATCTGGTCCTGCTCCTTTCCTATACCGCAGCAAAAAACGCTGTTTCATTGAAGACAGAATAAAAACAGCAAAGCCGCATGCGGTTTGTCGTAAATGGACAAACAGCTGCGGCTTTGCTGGGCGAGTTTATCCTTACATCCCTCGCCTCGGAGGGGCGCTTAGATTACTCTATTTTGTTTCAGCAGCATACTTCTCGAAGCCTTCCGAGTCAAGGACGCGGCGCGCGGTTACAAAACGTTTCTCGTAATAAGAGGAGTCGATTTTGTCTGTTACAACGCCTCTGCTGGAGGATGCGTGCGCAATTATGCCGTCTCCAATATAGATGCTGACATGAGAAATGGCGCCGTTATTGCCGCCGATCGTGTCGAAGAACACAAGATCTCCCGGAAGCAGGTCAGCCTTAGCGACCTTCGTTCCTTCTTTTGCTTGTGAAGAGGAGGTACGCGGAAGCTCGATGCCCATTTTATTGAATACATATGTCGTAAAGCCGGAGCAATCGAAGCCCTTCGTTGAGTTTCCTCCCATTTTGTACGGACTACCAATAACAGCATTGGTATATCCGTTCAGCTTGGAATCTGCGAATGCGCTTCCCGCTTGAAAAGCAAGCATAAGCACGATACCAAGGAGCAATGCGGTAACCTTTTTCAATGGTGGAGCTCCTTCCAATGCCGACGAGGTTAGCTGTGGGGTTCGGTTGAAGGTCCCCTATGATTCCTCCTACGCTGAGCAATTCAGACGTCAGAATCAATTCACCCAAAGTGGTTCCCCCGTTTCCCGTTAGGAAATTAGGCAGTTATGAGATGTACTCGTGAATTATTCGATTTATTTCATTAAACTCCTCCCTCTACTGGGTAATTCTAATAATTCTCATGTAACCTTTAGACTAATATGGCTTCTTTTAAGCATCATTTCTGGAATAAAACAAATGGCAATCCTGCTTTTTGATGATATCGCGCGACTTAATTTCATTAATTATGTAAAGCCTTCGTGAAATATGCCGATTTGTCCTGCTGCAGTGAAGCTGCGCAGACTAGTCCAATGGCCTAAAGCAAGCGGAATTATGCCATTTCGGAGCCAAAAGATTAAAAAAATCTCATGATTTGAAATATCCGAAAATACAGGCAAAAAACCTCCCCTACCACTTTTTTTCCGTGGCATGAGAGGTTATTTACAATCTAAGAAATACGTTTCGTCTGCAAGCAATCGAATTGAGCCGCAATCGTCCACACCTTCATCAGCGTTCGCACGAGATGATAGCCTTGATGCAGAATAAGCGCGAGCAAGCCGGCCCAGATCATAGATACACTGGATACGACAAGTCCAAGAACTGCGCTAATGGCCCACATGAGCAGTGAAATTGCGGCAAATGCCAGAAAATTTCTTACTGCATGCCACAGGGAGGGAAGTATCCCTTGACCTGATGTCGCGCCGAATTGCATCGCCAGGAACAGCAGGTGCAGTACCGTGCCCCAAAGCGCCCAAAGCGCCGCTCCCGGCAGTACCGCTTGCAGCAGCTCCGGGACGGAGCCGCTGGCAAGCAAGGAGTCGAGCGCGCGGGGCAGCAGCCACCAGGCGGGGGCCAGCACAAGCACCGATTCCAGCCAGTAGAGCAGCATGACCGGCTTCCAGGCTTTGCGAATGCCCTCGAGGAAACGGGTGCTGGCTCCATCCCTCATCTGGTGATGCATGGAATACAGTAGACCTGCATTAAAAAGCGGCGTCAGCAGCATTCGAGCAGCGAATAAGCCGCCAAGCATCCAAAGGTATGGCGTAATGAGATCCGTCTTAAACAGATGAATCTGTGCCTCCGTCATGAAAAGCTGTACAGCTGATTCAGACGGATACTTGCTCGGAAACCGCCGCAGCAGCGGAGAAATGACCGAATCAATAAAACGATATAAGAAAAACCCCCAGGCGAGCTGATAAATAAATAATAAAATCACAAGGTGAAAATGCTTGCCTGTCAGCCACCAGCCTTGCTTCATATGAATCTTCATCGATTATCGCCCCTTGAACGCTATTACTTACCAGCTCAGCGACCCGAGCAGCCCTTCAATCAGCTTGACAACGCCAAGGCTCCATCTTGTGCGGCTCTCTTCCGGCAGTTGGGCTTGCATATAGTTATTGATTATTTTATTGTCCAGCACGTTGGTGTGGTTAGGATCGACGACTGCCCAGTCGAGCGGCGCAGTATGCACCAGCTTATAATGCATATGGGATTGCTCCGCGTTCCAAAGCATCGACACCTTCTTGCCGTCCGTAAACTGCATGACAATCGGAATCTCGCCATTGACTCCGCCATGCCGCTTAACCAGTACGACAGATTCGTACATGTCCGTCCCCTCCAGCGTTACCGGCCTCACCTGAATGGACGCGATAGAGAAGTCCGCCATTTGATCATCATAGACATACTGACTGAAGTAGTCATGCCATTTTGTCTTCGTGACCTGTTCAACCACCCGTTGGAAATCTGCCGTAGAAGGGTGCTTAAACCTATATTTCTGAAAATAAGTTCTCAAAATTTTCTGCATCGTTCGCTCTCCAACCTGATTCTCGATGCCAATGAGGACGAGCTTCGCTCTCATGTATACATTCTCGGCATATTGCGAGTGGCTCTTATAGGCCCAGGAAGGCTGCTTGAGTGGTGCGGGATCAGTCATATAGCTTGCTTCCACGCGGAGATTAGCTTCGATGCCGTAGGCAGCCTCCATGACTTTATCCTCCGCATAAGAGGTGAAGCCTTCATCAAGCCATGCTTCCTCGAATTCGTTGGAGGCGACCATGCCATACCAAAATTGATGGCCGATTTCATGCACGACTGTGCGCTCCAAATCATAGCCGGGGTTTTCTTTCTCGGCCGCAAAAGCGGTAATAAGCGTAGGATACTCCATGCCGCCGGCCCCGTTCGCTCCCTTAGGCGGAACAACGATGGAGAGTGTACTGTATGGATACTCACCGTACCACTTCGCATAGCTCGACAAAGCGGATTTGGCAGCATGCATGTACCTGTCCCTCAGCTTCGCGTGAGCCGGATCAAGGTAAAGCTTGATCCTTACGCCGGGAATACCCGTATCGGAGTAAGCCGTTTCCTCGTAGACGAAATCAGGCGAAGCCGACCAAGCAAAATCGTGCACATCATCGGCGTAAAACTGATAGATCTTTGTCTGTTCCTTCATCTCAATAGCTTTCGTCTGGAAGCCTGTAGCGGCAACGGTATAGGCCTCCGGTACCTTGATCCGAACGCTGTAGATGCCGAAGTCACTGTAGAATTCGGAGTTGCCATGATACTGATGCACATTCCAGCCCTCGGCCGTGCGGCCTCGCGTGCCTGCGGTTTCGTATACAGCAAGCTTAGGGAACCACTGACCGGCCATGACGAAGTTTCCGGAGTAGCCCATGCGCGCGAATACCTCGGGCAGCTTGACTTCAAAGGCCATCCGCAGCGTGATTGAATTGCCTGGCGCTATAGGCTCAGGAAGGCGGATTTTGGCGAGTGTGCGGTCGTTCTCGTTGCCATCATCGGGTTGTACGTACTGCAGACGCGGCAGAAGGCTCTCGCCATTTAGCATTTCCAGCGTTAGAAGGTTCATATGGCCGTTGCTGGCGGCGGTGGCTTTGTCCTGACGAAGTTTGCCGCCGGATTCCTGCATGAACGTCGTTTTGTCTGACTGGAAGGCATTCGGATACAGATGGAAGTAGAGCTCGGACACTGTTTTTTTACCTGGATTGGTCCAGGTTACTGCTTGTTCGCCGTTTAAGCGCTGCGCATCCTCCAGTAAATGAACGTTGATATGGTACTCAACGACCCGGTTGCTGAGTGATTGCGGCTTTGGCGTCATGATGATGTTCGGCTCCTGCACGACGGGCGGCTTGGCCGAATTTTGGACAGGGACAGCTGCTTGCTTGGCTGCGGCGGCGGGGGCGAAAGCATACGTATATTGGGATTGCCAAGCAGTCCCGAAGTCGTGCTGCATAGATACAGCGAGCAGGACGACTGCGAGTGATACGAATAAAAAGCGTTTGAAATAGCGTGGAGTCATTGAACGTTTCCCTCCCGTTGACAAGCATCTACAGCATGTATATGTTTGCTTTTCGAGGAATATTAGCTAAAATGGAATTATTGTATCGGGGAAGGTGTGAATACGCGTGACGGAAGAACAAGGCCAAGCGGCTCAGCCGGAGAAGAAGGAAAAAAAATCACTGTCGCTCAACGTAGTGAGCAGCAAAAAACATAAAGGCTTTGGGGCGGGAACCATCGATTTAAGCGATATATCCTGCGTCATTATCGATGATGGCGTCGCTTATATTGACGTGGGCGCGATGCACGCGAAGAGCAAGATTGAGCGTGGCATCAAGTTTACGCCAAACAAAGAGGACACGCCGAACGGCCGCCAATGCTGGATCGTCTGGGTAGCCGTCGACCGCAATGAGGAAGGATCGTATTATGCAGGCGCAACGGCATGCGAGATGCTGATCGATACGGAAGCGAAGCGAGGCTGGAAAATTCTCGCCGATCACGTGAACAAGCTGGACTACTCGCTTAAGCGCCGCTTTATGCTTGGTGAGCTGGGCGATGTGGATAAGGCTGCGCTGCTTAAGCTGCTCGTTGAGCATAATCAAGAGTGGTGGGACCGCTCGCCTGAAGAGCTGAAGCAGGCTTTGAGCGTGTAAGGGAAGCTTCTTCCCGGGAACATATAGGCGAAAGCCGCAAATAAATGATGAGAACCTCATTGTTCGTGAAGCTGGTCTTGCGAATGATGGGGTTTTCCGCGTTGCAAGGGCCTTTTGAAAACGCGAAAAAATTTTTTTTGGAAAAGTGCAGGGGAAGCGGGACTGGCAGACGTCTATATTATTGGGAAGGAGGGGAGCGACATTCAAGACGAGGATTGGATCAAGGCGGTACAAAGCGGCGGGCCCGAGCAATATCGACCGTTCGTGCAGGCTTATGGTCCGTACATCTATAGAACGGTCTTCGCAGTGCTTCATTCGCCGCATGACGCAGAGGATGTCACGCAGGAAGTGCTGCTGCAAATTTATCGCTCCCTCCCGGATTGCCGATTGGACGGGCTGAAGACATGGATTACCCGCATTGCCGTCAATCGGGCTATCGATTTCAAGCGGAGCAGAGCGCGCAGACCTGAAGCGCTGTCTGACGGGGAGCAGATGTCGGAGCGGGCGCAAGAGGAGCGGACTGGACTTCCCGCTGCCGAGATCGTAGCGATGGAGCTAGAGGATAGGCGGCAGATTCGCGAGAAGGTAGACATGCTTCCGGATAATTACCGGGAGGTCGTAACCGCTTATTATATCGAAGACAAAAGCTATGAACAGATTGCTGCCGAAACGGGGCTGGAGCACAAGAGCGTAGAGTCCAGGCTCTACCGCGCTCGAAGCTGGATGAAGCGTCACTGGCGGAAGGAGGACTTTGAATGAGCGAAAGCAACGAAAGACAAGCGATTAGCCGACACGAGTCATTAGCGAAGGCTCATATTTCGAAGGAGCAGCTAGAACGATACTTGCGGGATCTGCTGCCGGAACAGGAGCGCGCTCAGATTGATCATGATCTTGCACAGTGCGAAGAGTGCCTGCAGCTGTTCCTATCCGTTGTAGAGGCAGACATGGCTGGGAATAACGGCATGCCGCAACAAATGCCGGATATGGACCTGCTTGAGCAGCGAGTCGTATCGCAGCTTATGAACGAGCAGCAAGCTATGGCGCGTCCGAATGCGAATCCTTCTGTCGCGGCCGCTCATGCGAAGCCATCCAGGCGTCGCTCATGGCTGCAGCATCCGGTGGCGCACTATACGATTGCGGCGTCTATTACGCTGCTTCTGCTAGGGAGCGGAGCCTTTGCTGCCTTATCCGAGAGACTGGCAGAGCAGGACCTTTACGCGGGTCTGCAGCAGGAGCCGGAATCCGCTCTGCCGGAGACAAGCCAGACGGAATCCTGGTCGGAGAAGGTGGTCAATCAAACCGGTTCATGGCTCGAGGGCCTGCAGGCCGCTCGATTTAAATAAAGACTTACAAGCAGATAGAGAGGAATGAATTCACAATGAACAAAAGCCCGTTAGCCGCGTTTTTGTTATCCTTTATACCCGGCGCTGGACATGCCTACCTGGGCCGGCCCTTCCGAACCATCCTTTATGGAGGGGGCTTCTTTGGACCGCTGGGGTTATTGTTTTTAATGATAATTACACATACTGGTAGAGATAGCCGCCTCATTTTATTTATGCTGTTTATCGCCGCCCTTACCTGGATGATCAATATGATTGATATGATCATTTCGCTTGTTTCAGGCAAATCGCCTGGAATAAATACAGAGTCTGCGCCGGTTGGCGCCTACCGGGAAGCGTCTGCTGCTGCTTCGTCGCTATCCGATGAGCAGCAGCGCGAGAAGACGCGGACAATGATGCTGTCCATCCTTCCAGGATTGGGACACATGAGTCTCGGGCTAATGCAGCGCGGCATTACGCTTCTCATTTCGTTTATCGGGTTGTTCGCAATCATCGTGTTTCTCAGTGTCATTATGAATACGGGCGCGCTCCTTGTTTTCTTGCTGGTGCTGCCGGTTATCTGGATCTATGGCATGTTCGATGCGATTTCGCATCTGGACGCCAAGCAGCGGGGAGAGCAGCTTCAAGACCGCGCAATATTCGAGGGTTTGGAGGGCCATATCGCATCCGGCCGCAAGAACAAAGTGCTCGCTATTGCGCTTTCGATCTTCCCAGGCGCGGGTCATCTCTATCTGGGGCTGCAGAAGCGGGGGCTTCAGCTGATGGGCGGTTTTTTGCTAACCATCTATATTATGGATAACCTGCGCTTGTCATTGTTTTTTTTCCTGCTTCCCTTATTCTGGTGCTTTGCGTTCTTCGACGCTCTTCAGCAGACATCGCGCTATGAACGTCAGGAAATGACCGATGAGCCGTTGCTGACGCAGATCGTGCCGTATCAGCGCTGGTTCGGAATTGGGTTGCTTGGTTTTGGTCTGTTTTATTTGCTGGATCGTGTTGCGGCAGAGGTCGTATCGCGATATTCAAGCGAAATTTATTCGCAATATGTACAAATCAAATATATGATTCCGACTGCGGTCATTGCTTTCATTATGATCTTAGTTGGACTGCGGCTCGTATTCGGGAGCAAGACCTCTTCAAACGCGCAAGCGGCTACCCCGCAAGCTCCTCGGTCACTTATGTTATCCAAAGAAGAGGAGGAGACGCATTGAGCACTTTAAACACGGCGGGTTCATCTCCGACAGGATCGACCCCCAGCTCACGCTTATCGTACCGAAGGGCATAGAGCTTGTGAAGCGAGAGCACTAGGCCTAAGAATGATAACAAAAGAGGGACTGTCTTCGCGGACAGTCCCTCTTTGCATATTCAGTTTGCTACCGAGTTGTACGTCATAATCCAGATCGATCCGGCGACGATTGTCAGCAGTATGACCAGGCCGAAGATAAGCGCCATCAGATTGTATCGCGGCTTCTTCTCATCGCGGATATGCATGAAGAAAATGAGCTGTACCGCGAACTGCAAAACGGCCATCACGAGAATAAGCACCGTCGTAGCGGATTTGCTCAGCAGATCATTCAGCACAACAACGAGCGGGATGATCGTCAGAATGATCGAAAGCAGGAAGCCGGTAACATAAGCCTTCATCGATCCGTGCGTCTCGTGGGCATCATGCGCATGTGAATTATGCTTTTCCATCCTACATCACCCCCATCAAGTAAACGATCGTAAATACGAAGATCCATACGACGTCCAAGAAGTGCCAGTACAAGCTGATAATGTTTACTTTGCGCTTTGTGACCGGCGTTATGCCACGACGAGCCAGCTGAAGCATCAGCGCGATCATCCAGACAAGACCGACTGAAACGTGAAGTCCATGCGTTCCAACTAAGGTGAAGAAGGCCGACCAATAAGCGCTGGTCCCGATGTTAGCACCTTCATGCACCAGGTGCATAAACTCCGTAACCTCCAAATAAATGAACGCAGCGCCGAGCAGAGCGGTAATTCCGAGCCACAAAATAAGGCCGCGCTTGTTCCCTTTATTCATCTGAAGCAAGGCGATGCCGCTTGTGAAGCTGCTCGTGAGAAGGATGAAGGTCGATATAATAATGCCGTTTATTTCAATCAGCTCTGCACCCGTCGGTCCTCCGTCCGTGTTCAGACGGAGGACAACGAAGGTCGCGAATAATGTACCGAATAATATAACGTCCGTAATAAGAAATAGCCAGAAGCCGAATGTCTTCATCGACTCTTGATCATGATGATCATCGTGGTGCCCGCCACCATGGCTGGCATCGTGACCGTGGCCGCTATGCGAACCCGCAGGCTTAGTAATTGCATGTGCCATTAGTTTGACCCCCTTAACGCGGCTTCCGTACGCTCAATCTCGTCAACCGGGATGTAATAATCGGTATCGTAGGAGAACGAACGAGCCAGCATGCATATGGCTACGCCGATCAGCCCCGGAATGGCCATCCACAGCCAATCCCATACAAAGCCGAAGCCCGCGAAGAAAAAGCATAGTGACATGATAAACGGAATACCGGAATTTTTCGGCATGTGAATCGGTTCCAGCGGCGCCAAAGGCTTCTCAGGCTCGCCATTGGCACGGCGCTCCTTCTCTTCCCACCACGCATCTTGGCTCGTAACCTGCGGCAAGCGAGCGAAGTTGTAGAGCGGCGCGGGTGAAGGAATCGACCATTCAAGCGTACGGCCATCCCATGTATCTCCGGATTTCGCTTTCTTATAGAACTTAATGCTATGGGCGATTTGCCACATTTGGAAAATAAACGCGATCCCCATCAGGAATGCCCCGACAGTCGACACAACGTTAAGCGGCTGCCAGCCCATGTCGAAGTTGTATTCGTTGAAACGGCGCGTCATACCCATAAAGCCTAGCGCATACTGCGGCATGAAGCAGACATAGAAGCCGATGTTCCAGAACCAGAATGCCCATTTGCCGAGTCCTTCATGCAGTGTGAAGCCGAACATTTTTGGCCACCAGTAGTACAGGCCTGCGAAGAAGCCGAATACGACGCCGCCGATAATAACCTGATGGAAATGCGCAATCAGGAAGTAACTGTTATGGAACTGAAAGTCTGCCGGTGCGACAGATAGCATCACGCCGGTCATCCCGCCGATGACGAAGCAGGGGATAAACGCTACAGTCCATAGCATCGGGGTTGGGAAGGATAGCCGTCCGCGGAACATGGTGAACAGCCAGTTAAATACCTTAACCCCTGTCGGAATGGCAATCAGCATAGTCGTTAACGCGAAGAACGCATTGACATTCGCGCCGGAGCCCATCGTGAAGAAGTGATGCGCCCACGTGAAGAACGAGAAGAAGCTGATCGACATGAGCGCGAACACCATCGATTTGTAGCCGAACAACCGTTTTTTCGAGAACGTTGACACGATTTCCGAGAATATACCGAATGCCGGAAGAACGATAATGTAAACCTCAGGATGACCCCACATCCAGATAAGGTTAATGTACATCATCGGGTTTCCGCCGCCGTCGAGCGTGAAGAAATGCGCGCCCACGTAGCGGTCAAGGAACAGCAGGAACAAGGTAACGGTCAAAATAGGGAAAGCGAACATAATCGTTACGCAGGATGAAAGCACCGACCAGACGAACATCGGCATTTGCATGAGCTTCATTCCTGGCGCACGCATTTTCAAGATCGTGACGACAAAGTTAATGCCTGTTGCCAACGAGCCGATACCTGAAATTTGAATACCCCATATATAGAAATCCTGCCCGAGACCCGGACTGCCTGATGGCCCTGATAAAGGTGGATACGCGAGCCAGCCGGCATCCGGCGAACCGCCGATTACGAACGATACGTTAAACAGCATGGCGCCAAAGAAGAACATCCAAAAGCTTAGCGAGTTGAGGAACGGAAAGGCAACGTCGCGCGCCCCGATTTGCAGCGGCACGACGATGTTGAATAAACCGAACATCAACGGCATCGCCATGAACAAAATCATAATAACGCCGTGGGTGGTGAAAATTTGGTTATAATGCTCCGCGTTCAGAAACTCAAGCTGAGGAGCGGCAAGCTGTACCCGCATGAGCAGCGCATCGACGCCGCCGCGGAAAAGCATGAGAATAGAAGCGATGATGTACATGATACCGATTCTTTTGTGATCGACGCTAGTCAACCATTCCGTCCACAGCCAGCGCCATTTCTTGAAATAGGTGAGAGCGAACAGAATGGCAACGAGTGATAAACCAATGGATACTTGAGCCCCTAAAATAAGCGGGTCGCCAGTAACGAAAAACTCGGATGCGAATTCCTTGATTTTGTCTAACATGAGGGGTCTCCTTTCGTTACGGATTAATGTCCCGAGTGATGATGGGCGTTGGTATCTGTGCTGCTTTCTTCACTGCTATGATCCGCAGGTGCGGCTGCTTCTTGATCGGTATTTGCTTCAACTTCCGATGACTCGCCGCCATGGTGCTGATGCGCGCCGCCGCCGCCATTCACATACTGCGTTACAATTTTGTCGAACAGACCGTCGGGGAAGCTGGAGAACAGCTGTATATTAGAAGTGCTTGGTTCAGTCAGCTTCTCGAAGCCATCCATCGTAAGGGCAGGCGACGTAGCTTTCACTTCATCGACCCAAGCGTTGTAGTCCTCCTCCGACGTTGCGTCAACCGTAAAGGTCATTTGGGCAAAATCTTTACCGTTAAAATTAGCGCCTGAGCCATAGTAGCTGCCCTGCTCGTCAGCCTGCAGGTAGAGCGTCATGGCCATGCCAGACATGGCGTATAGCTGCCCGCCGAGCTGTGGAATCCAGAAGGAGTTCATCGCTGTATCGGATGTAAGCTGGAATTTAACCGGCACGTCCTCTGGTATTTTAATATAATTGACCGTCGCAATTCCCTCGTCCGGATATTTGAACAGCCATTTCCAGTCGAGCGAGGTGACTTGAATCGTAATAGCTTCCTTGTCAGATTCAATCGGCTTGGAAGGCTCGAGCTCATACGTGTATTTCACTGTAATGATGGCAAGGACAATGATGATAATAATCGGAATCACCCACCATATAACCTCCAGCTTGGTGTTGTGCTCCCATTTTGGCGTATAAGCAGCCTTATTGCCAGGCTTGTCGCGATACCGCCAGACAATCCATGCAGTCAGAATGAGCACAGGAATGATGATGATTGCGCATAAAAGAATTGAAATATAAATCAAATCTTTTTGAGACTCACCGATCGGGCCTTTCGGGTCGAGTACGATGAATTGCTCACCGCAGCCGGAAAGCGTAAAGGCCATAAGCAACAAGAGTACAGGGGTCAGCATACGAATAAACGGTCTCATAGTGGTTCAACTCCTCGAAATTTACTGCATACGACTACAATAGCAGGTCCGACATATAATATCTGCGGGGTTAACAATTACGTCAATATTTCGTCTTTTTTCTGTAATAGAAAGTTCACCGCTTCGACAACTGTCACGATTTGCTAAGGATTTAACTTCCAAGCGGGAAGCTATGAAGGAGTTGTCCAAATAACAAATAAAATAAACAGCCCCAACAGATTATGAATCTGATAGGGCTGTTTATAAGTTCCGCATATTGCGGCAGTTGGTTACAATAATGGCTCGCTTTGATTGAATGGCTGCTGCTCCTGCTGACGCCGCGCGTGCACAAGTCCAATCGCAGTACCGATGACGTAAATATGAACGCTGCCGATTAGAAAGCCGATGCCGACCATTAGTCCGACATTTTGATCGCTGAAATGGCTTAAGTTAACCAAGCAGAGCAGTACGCCGATGCTGAGAACGGCCCAAGCGATGATAGTCATGGCTTTAACGAGTCGTTTGACATCCGATTTGAAAGATTGAATCTGGTTGATTGATGCTGTTTTCGTTGTCATAATGAACACTCCCGTTTGAATGTAAGTGTTTTCCTAAGTCTACTATAACACAACTTCAGACTGATGTTCAAAGAAAATTCACTTTTTGATCATAAATCGGACAAAATTAGACGAAGGCGCCGCCTGTACAACTGGCAGCGCCCTAGTGCGTATGCATACGGCTCAATTGCATGACCGTGTTACTCTGTCCACCAGCGCTTGAAATCTGACCACCAGGAATGACGAGTCTTTGTCCTCGCGCTGTCCTCCTCCCGCTCATCAGCGTTGTCAGTACCAGCCGGTTCGCCGCATACCTCAGTCGGCTCTGTTCCGCTTAAGAAGGTCTCCAGCCGTTTGTTCGGGCAGGTATCCGCCGCCAGTCTGCCGCTGGTCGGATCAATATATACCGAGGCGACGCCTTGCGGAATCGGGAATATCTTTGGTGGAACGGCAGCGAGCGCCTGCTCGGTGAACTTGGCAAAGATCGGAGCTGCGCGGTAAGCCTCTGCGACGGTTAGCTTGCGATCCTTGTCGTAGCCAACCCATACGGCTGTTGCCAGCTCAGGGGTATAACCTACCAGCCAGGCATCTGTAGGCGTTGTACCAGTCTTGCCGGCAACGGGACGCTTCATTATAGAAGCGACGCGGAAGCCTGTGCCGCCTTCGTCGAAGACACTCTCCATTAAGCTGGTCAGGACATAGGCTTCTGCTGGAGCAATCGCTTGCTCGACATGTCGCTTTGCTTCATATAACGTCTGACCTTTGCGGTCTTCAATTCGAATGATAGCGATCGGATCGACATGCTTGCCGTCTGCCGCAAAGGTGCCGAACGCCGATGCCATCTCGAACGGGCTGACCGGAAAGGTGCCGAGCGCAAGAGAAGGGACGGGCTTCATCGGACTGTCGATTCCAAGCTTTCTTGCCGTTTCGATCACCTTCTCGGCGCCGACGGTCATAAGCGTATTGACGGCATAGATATTGTCCGAGCTTGCAAGCGCCTGTCGCATATCAATGTAGCCGCCCGCATATTTATCGCCGTAATTGTGGGGTTCATAGGTTTTACGGCCCTCATCATAGGTGAAGATCGTCGGCTCGCTCTTGAAGCGGGTCACGGGAGTCATATACCCGCTTTGCAGCGCGGTCAAATACAAGAACGGCTTGAAGGAGGAGCCTGGCTGACGCGTGTTGGCAAAGACGCGGTTGTACTGATTTTTCTTATAGTCCCGTCCGCCTACCATCGCTTTGACATAGCCGCTGCGCGGATCAATGGCGATAAGCGCCGCCTGCTGCTCGGAGCTCTCCGGTATGCCTTCCGTAATAACCTCTTCAGCGGCTGCCTGTGCGACAGGATCCAGCGTTGTATAGATTGTGATACCGCCCTCATTCAGCAGCTGCTCGTTGATGCCAAGCTCCTCAACGGCAAGGTAGCGGATATAATCGCGAAAAAAGGGAGCAAAGCCTTCGTGCTGACCTGATCCAAGCGGTTCAAAGCGAAGTATTTCCTTATATGCGGCGTCGGCTTGCTCGGGCGTAATCGAGCCGCCCTCAAGCATCGCCTGCAGAATGGTAAGCTGCCGGTCCTTTGCATTTTTCATATTAAGGTAAGGAGAGTAATATTTCGGTCCCTTCGGGATGCCGGCCAGCATGGCGCTCTCCGCGAGCGAAAGCTCGGAAGCATGCTTATCGAAGTACATCATAGCGGCCGCCTCGACCCCATAAGAACCATGCCCATAATAGATTTGATTTAAATACATGCCGAGAATCTCGTCCTTTGAATAATTCATCTCGAGCTGCACGGTGTACATGGCTTCCTTCAGCTTGCGCTGCCAGGTGCGCTCATGGGTCAAATATAAATTGCGTGCCAGCTGTTGCGTGAGCGTGCTTGCGCCTTGACGTGCAGACAAGCTCTGTACGTTCACCATGACAGCGCGCGCCATTCCTTTCATATCGAAGCCGCGATGGTCGAAGAAGCGGCGGTCTTCAATGGCCAGCGTAGCGTCTACGACATAATGCGAGATGTCAGAGAGCGGAACAGAGCGGCGATTCTCGCCGGCATGGAAGGTGTCGATCACATGGCCATGCAAATCAAGCATTTGTGAGGTTTGGCTGATCGAAGCTGTGGGCAGCGATTGCATGCGCAAATAAATAAGCGAGCCTGCGAGCAGAAGCATGAATAGCGTCAGCGCGGCAATCGTCCAGCGAAGCCACTTTTTTATTTTCAGAACATGGGGAAGAAACCTCTCGGTTATAATAGGAAATGCAACTCGGCGGCGGGGCTTACCCTGGCGCTTGGAGGGCTTATTCATGGAGCAGGCTCCCTTCAGCATGAAGCTTTACTTTTCCTTAGTATGGAAAAACGAGGAGTGCCGTATTCATAAAGACTGGGACGGTTGATGAATTTTTTGTTGATGAGGTTGGAAAAGGTTGCTTTTTTGGCCTGAAATACTATAATACAGGTTGAACCATTGAAGGAAAGAAGGGATATATCGACATGGAATTGTGGTATACGGAGAAACAGACCGAGAGCTTCGGCATTACGGCGAAGATTACGAAGACTTATGTAAATGAACAAACGGATTTTCAACAGCTCGATATGATCGAGACAGAAGAATTCGGAACGATGCTCGTTCTCGACGGCATGGTTATGACAACAGTGAAGGACGAGTTTGTCTATCATGAAATGGTTGCTCATCCGGTTCTGTTCACGCATCCAAACCCTGAGCATGTGCTCGTGGTAGGCGGTGGTGACGGCGGCGTTATTCGCGAAGTCATGAAGCACCCTAAGGTGAAGAAAGCCGTTCTTGTCGATATCGACGGAAAAGTTATTGAATACTCCAAAAAATATTTGCCGACGATTGCCGGCGAGCTCGACAACCCGCGCGTAGAAGTGCTGGTGAACGACGGCTTCATGCATATTCATGATCACAAGAACACATATGACGTTATTATGGTTGATTCCACGGAGCCGGTTGGCCCTGCTGCGAACCTGTTCACGCGCGGCTTCTATCAAGGTATTTATGAAGCTTTGAAGGAAGACGGCCTTTTCGTTGCGCAGACGGACAACCCGTGGTTCAAAGCGGACCTGATCCAAAGCGTGAACAAGGACGTGAAGGAAGTGTTCCCGATCGTGCGTGTATACGGCGCGAACATCCCGACTTACCCAAGCGGTCTGTGGACGTTCACAATGGGCAGCAAGAAGCATGATCCGCTTCAAGTGGACGAGGCTTCCATTCCTGAGATCGATACGAAATATTACACGCCGCGTCTTCACAAGGCTGCATTCGTGCTTCCTAAGTTCGTTGAAGACCTCGTAAAATAAGCGAGCGGCTGCAGACAAGAAAGAGAGGACAACCCTCATGAAATTGGATCAAAAATATTCCGGCAACGTCTTCATCCTGAGCTCGGATAATTATGAAGCCTCCAAAGCGGTCATCTACGGCATGCCGATGGATTTCACCGTCAGCTTCCGTCCGGGCTCACGCTTTGGTCCTCCTCGCATCCGCGAGGTGTCAATCGGGCTGGAGGAATACAGCCCTTACCTGGATCGCAGCCTTGAGGACATCGAATATTTCGATGCCGGAGACCTGCTGCTTCCATTCGGCAACGCAGCGCGCAGCCTCGAAATCATCGGGGAATTCGTGGGAGGCGTGTTGGCTGACGGCAAAATGCCGGTTGGACTCGGCGGCGAGCATCTCGTATCATGGCCGATCTTCCAAGAGGTCTACAAGAAGTATCCTGACTTGGCAATCATCCACTTCGATGCTCACGCTGATCTTCGCGAGTCATACGAAGGGGAGCCATTATCGCACTCGACCCCGCTTCGCAAAGCGGCAGGTCTTATGGGCGGCAAGAACATCTACCAGTTCGGCATTCGTTCCGGATCACGCGAGGAATGGCAGTATGCGCGCGAGAACATCAACTTCCATCCGTTCGAAGTGCTCGAGCCGCTGAAGAAGGTGCTTCCTGAGCTTGTCGGTCGTCCCGTTTATTTGACGATTGATATCGATGTGCTTGATCCATCGGCAGCACCTGGTACAGGTACAGCGGAAGCGGGAGGCATTACATCGAAGGAGCTTATCGATGCCGTTCACGCGATTGCGCGTTCCGGCGTTAACGTTGTTGGCTGCGACCTCGTTGAGGTTGCGCCCGCATACGATCCAACAGAGCAGACTCAGATCGTAGCGGCTAAGGTTATCCGCGAGATGCTGCTCGGATTTTTGAAATAAATAAAAAGCTTGCACCCTTCCTTTGAGGCGGCTGCAAGCTTTTTATTTCTGTAAATACCGGTCAAGTAAGGAACCTGCGTTGATAAAAAGACGTTTTCCGCGTAACCTTAGTGGAGACGTCTTTTTGCTTTATATAAAAAAAGGATGATAACCATTAATCCAGGCTAAACTTACGACGATGGAACACGGTTCCAATAGAGAATACATAGGAGGACTGACGATGCGCATTTACTCTTTTCCGCCCGTTATCGACGAGCGCGCCCGTGTGCTTATTCTCGGAACGGCACCTAGCGTCAAGTCTCTCGAACATAAACAATTTTATGGACATCCGCAAAATTTCATGTGGCGAATTATTTACCGATTGTTTGCCGAATCCGAGCCTGATCCGGTCTATGAGAACCGACTTGCGTTCTTGAAGGAGCATCGTCTGGCACTGTGGGATGTGATTGAATCCTGTGAAAGGGAAGGCAGTCTCGATGTGAACATACGAGGGATTGTTCCGCAGAAGCTGCCGGAGCTGGTAGCGAAATACCCGGAATTGCGCTGCTTTGCCTTTAATGGGAGTAAGGCTTATGATACCTTCCTAAAGCATTTTCGCGGGGATGAAAGCTTTAAGGACATTGTGCTGCTGAAGCTGCCGTCATCCAGCCCGATCCCGACGCCGAAGGTGCGAACGCTCGAGGATCGCGTGGAGGCCTGGAAGGCCATCATGCCTTATGCTATGACTTAACCGTATTCTAGCGTTGAAATTAAAGGGCTACCTGTATATAGTAGTTACATAAGATTAAAGGAAGTCTGTGCTTATGAAGCAAGCTTTGCGAGCGCAAGGCTTTTAAGGAGAAAGAGGATGGCTGATAGCAGAAAAGTACGAATAACGTTAGAGAGCGTGCAGGATGGGATCACACAGACCCACGCCTACGAGGGCGAATGGTTCCGCAAGGCGCGCTCGGTGTTCATCCGCTACAGTGAGCCTGCAGCGGAAGGCGATCCGATGGCAGGGGAGGTGCGCACGCTGCTGCGCTATCGTCCGGAGGAGATGTCGATTGTGCGGCGCGGTGTCATTGAATCCGAGCAGCTATTTGCGGTGGGGCTTAGGCGGACAGGCTATTACCGTACGCCCATGATCTCATTTTCGCTAGAGACGGATACGACTCAGCTAACGCTTACACCGGATTCCGCTGAGGCTCATGCAGCTATGGATGCAGGACTGCCATCGCAGCTGCCTTTTACAATAGAGTGGCAATACGAGATGCACGTCAGAGATCAAATGTCGGGTCGGTTCCACATACGGCTCCATATTCAGGAGGAACTTCATTAATGAACGCAAATGTACTTGAAAACATGTATGAACAGGTCAAAACGGCGATTGCGGATGCAGCCGTAGCTGCTGGCCTGGCAGCACGGGAGGAGCTTCCGGCCATAGTACTGGAGGTGCCGAAGGATAAAACGCATGGTGATTTGGCTACGAATGCCGCAATGCAATTGACGAAGCTGGCTAAGAAGAACCCGCGTCAAATTGCGGAGGCCATCATCGCTCACCTAAATACGAAGCAAGCTTCCATTCAGTCCGCTGAAATTGCGGGACCGGGCTTTATTAATTTTCGTATGGACAAGAGCTATCTCTACCCGGTTGTGACCGCAGCGTTGGAAGCCGGGGATCAATACGGCCGTATCGCGGACGGAAATGGCAAGCGTGTTCAGGTAGAGTTTGTAAGTGCGAATCCAACGGGCAGTCTGCATCTTGGTCATGCGCGCGGGGCAGCGGTAGGGGATGCGCTCTGCAACGTACTGGATTATGCCGGCTATGACGTGACGCGTGAATACTATATTAATGACGCAGGCAAGCAGGTCGAGAACCTCGCTGTGTCGATTGAAGCCAGATACCGCCAGCAGCTGGGTAAAGAGGCTGAGATGCCGGAGGACGGCTATTATGGAGAAGATATTATCGGCTTTGCCAAGCTGCTCGTTGAGCAAGAGGGCGATAAGCTGCTGGCGCTTCCGGATCAAGAGCGGTTCACGTTCTTCCGTCAGTTTGGCTTGGAGCGGGAATTGGATAAAATCAAGCGGGATCTCGGACGCTTCCGCGTCTCCTTCGACGTATGGTACAGCGAAACCGCGCTATATGAGAGCGGTCAGGTCGAAGAAGGACTGGCAGCGCTAAAGGCTTCTGGACATGTCTACGAAGAAGAAGGGGCAACGTGGCTCGCTACCATGCCGTTTGGTGACGACAAAAACCGTGTCCTTGTGAAAAATGACGGCTCGTACACTTATTTGACGCCGGATATCGCCTATCACCGCGACAAATACAGCCGCGGCTTCGATCAAATGATCAACATCTGGGGCGCCGATCACCATGGTTATATTCCGCGGGTGAAGGCGGCTATGGAAGCGCTGGGCAACGACCCGAAGAAATTGACCGTGCTTATTGCGCAGATGGTCAGCTTATTCCAGAACGGCGAGAAAATGAAAATGTCCAAACGTACCGGCAAAGCGGTGACGATGGAGGATTTGATGGACGAGGTAGGCATTGACGCCATCCGTTACTTCTTCTCGATGCGGAGTATGGATTCGCATCTTGATTTCGACATGGATCTCGCGATTTCCACGTCCAATGAAAATCCGGTTTTCTATGTACAGTATGCTCATGCTCGTATTTGCAGTGTGTTCAGACAAGCGGATGAGCAGGGCATTACGCTGAAAGCTGCAGACACGATTGATTTCAGCAAGCTGACGGCAGAACATGAATTCGATCTGCTGCGCAAAATCGGCGAGCTGCCGCAGGAAATAGCGGAGTCTGCTGCGCAGTATGCGCCGCACCGTCTCATTCGTTATGTCTATGAGCTGGCTTCGCTGTTCCATAGCTACTATAGAGCGGAGCGGGTCATTACAGAGGATGCTGAGCAAACGCAGGCCCGCCTTGCTTTGCTGGGGGCTGTTCGTCTGTCCATCGCGAATGTGCTGCGCCTTGTCGGCGTTTCCGCGCCGGAGCGGATGTAACGAAATAATAAAACAAGCCGAGGAGTCATGCTTTATCCACGGCTTGGATCATACGCATCACGTCAAGCTCGCCGACCGTTCGGCGGGCTTTGTTGCCTCTTAGAGGCTGTACGGAGCGCTTGATAATGTTTTTGATTTCAGCGGGCGCAAGCCCTGGCTTGTGAGCAAGCAGCAGAGCAATAGCGCCGCTGACATGCGAGGTAGCCATAGAGGTGCCGCTCATTTCGTTATACTTGCCGCGAAGCCACGCGGAAACAATTTTGTCCCCGGGCGCATATACATCTATAAAGAGCCCGCGATTGCTGAAGGGAGCAACACGGCGGAGCTTGTTGGTAGCGCCTACTGATATGGTCTGCGGATAACGTGCGGGGTAATCGACGGAGCGTTGTTTGCCATCATTGCCGGAGGATGCAACGATGATAATACCGGCATTGTACGCATTAATAACGGCGCTAAGCAGCGCCTTGCTTTTGGTCTTCATCCCAAAGCTCATATTAACGACGTTCATTCGATTACGAATGCACCATTCAATTCCTAGAATAATGTCGGAAACGAATGCGCTCCCATTGTGATCGAAGGCCTTAACAGGGGAAATAAGCGCTCGCGGCGCTACGCCGATCATTCCCTGCAGCTGATTGGCCGCGGCAATCGTGCCTGCGATATGCGTGCCGTGACCGTTATCATCATGAGGAAGCATGCTTCTGTTCATCAGATTGATGCCTCTCGATAACGAATGGTACAAATCGGGATGGCTGAAATCAACCCCGGTATCAATGACGCCGACCTTGATGCGATGGCCGGTTGTCGTGCTCCAGGCAAGCGGCGCTTTTATTTGATTGACGCCCCAAGGAATCCCTTTGTCTATAAAAGTCGACTTTTGCGCTCCCGCATGCACACTAATTTTGCAATCCTTCTCAATCCATATCCGGCCTGAGAATTGCTCCAGCGTTTCTTGGGCAGGCAGCCTGCAAGAAATAGCGCGAATACTATTCATCTGTCTAATTCTTTTTCGAGGTGATGACGACGAAGTGACCGCGGGCAACTGCTGAATGAAGGTTCTGTAGTCGCTCGCATGCTGAAAGCGGATAATTCGCTTTACAGTCGCCTTGTCCGTGCAAGCCATCGTATCCTGCAACAAGCGGATAAAAACGGTGGTGTCCAAATTTGGCTTTCCCTCCCGACGGACCATGCTGAACTATTGTATGAACGAGCGTGCCATCCTGTATAAGCAACTGGCCTTTTTTCGCATAAATAGGCATCAAACCGTGTCAAATAATATTCTTGGACATAGGATAACAAAGAGTTCTCAGGGGCTCTTGCGTCCAAGGTGCGGTAGCTCATGTCGCAGCCGAATGGATACAGTCGAGGCGGAGGGATTTTCCCTTCGCTTTTTGCATTTAAGTCCAAGCTATGGCGACAGCCGAATAGGCCGCTTGCTTTTTTGCAAGAAATAGGTTTTACTATACTGTGACTAGCGTAAGCGGCTAAAGCCATCCTCTGGTTGCAAACGCGCATTTCACGGGAAATGCAAGCAAAGTACAAGAGGAGATCGGCAGGCATGGCCTTACATTTAATTGGAATAAATGAGTACATAATTTAATTGGCAAGAGAGGATGTGTCCATATGAGCAGCAGCAATTTCACGCTAAAGCTGGATCCTGAACGTATGAAGGAAATGCCTATGGTCGATTTGGCGTTCGAGGTGCTGAAGGCGGCCAATACCCCTTATTATTATCGCGATCTCATGATGGAGATCGCTAAAATACGCGGTCTTTCCCAAGACGGAATCAATCAATTTATCGCACAAGTGTACACGGAGATTAATATTGATGGCCGATTTGCTTGCGTAGGCAGCAATATGTGGGGCCTTAAACGCTGGTACCCGGTAGAGCGCTCCGAGGATCCGGTCGGCAATGCGAAGCGTACGAGAATCATCAACGATGACGATGATTTAGAAGATGATGATGTGTTTGCGGATGAGGAAGATGATTCGTACACCGAGCAGGAAGAGGATTACGACGTATTTGATGAGGATCGCGAAGACTTCGAAGAGTCGGAAGAGGAAACGGAAGTCGATGAGGAAGTTGCAATCGACGACGAGGAGCTTGACGAGGAAGCAGTCGACGGAGAATTGGATTCGGAGGATGACGATGCCGAAGATGATGATGAATTCGATGATGAAGAAGAGGACGACGATAAGTAGTTTGCT
This sequence comes from Paenibacillus praedii, assembly GCF_049725345.1. NCBI lineage: Bacteria > Bacillati > Bacillota > Bacilli > Caryophanales > Paenibacillaceae > Paenibacillus > Paenibacillus praedii. The sequence continues at coordinate 52,392 of NZ_JBMWAM010000026.1, forward strand.
TAAGCGAAGATTAGGATATCAGTTTCGCTTGACAGGTCCTATAAGGGCAGAGTAAACTATTGCATGGGCTAAAGATTCGGTTAACAAATAATGCATACATGCGTAGACGTCTGGCACCGTCCTTTGACGGCAAGAGTTCGTTTCGCGGTGAAATATAAGCAGAGTATATAGTTTGAGCTTATGCTTACTTATATTTTTATATATGCCAAAAAAGGAAAAGTGCCCCGTAGCTACGGGTGTCACTTTTTTTGTTTGTGGGGGATAGGTCTGTAGGATGTATTTCCACAAACTGGATGGATAAGCAGAGTGTATCTGCATCCATGTTTATCGAGTAAATGGGCAAACCTAAACATTAACCATAGGAGCTTGGAGGGTATCATCACAGTGACCAAATATATATTTGTAACCGGCGGCGTAGTGTCGTCCTTGGGCAAAGGTATCACAGCAGCCTCGCTGGGACGATTGCTTAAGAACAGGGGCCTTAAAGTAACGATTCAAAAGTTCGATCCCTACATCAACGTGGACCCAGGAACAATGAGTCCATACCAGCACGGAGAAGTGTTCGTCACTGACGACGGCGCAGAAACGGATCTAGATCTTGGTCACTACGAGCGTTTCATCGACATTAACCTGTCGAAGAACAACAATGTGACATCGGGCAAAGTTTATTCCAGTGTCATTACAAAGGAGCGCCGCGGCGATTACTTGGGTGGTACTGTTCAGGTTATTCCGCATATTACGAATGAAATCAAGGAACGTGTTTTCCGCGCTGGGAAAGAAGCCGGCTCGGACATCGTAATCACGGAAATCGGCGGTACAGTGGGTGACATCGAGAGCTTGCCGTTCCTGGAAGCGATTCGTCAAATCAAGAGCGATATTGGACGCGACAACGTGATGTACATCCATGTTACGCTCATTCCTTATATCAAAGCGGCAGGCGAAGTGAAAACGAAGCCAACACAGCACAGCGTTAAGGAACTGCGCAGTATCGGTATTCAGCCGAATGTTATTGTATGCCGCACAGAGCATCCGCTCGCAGAGGATTTGAAGCGCAAAATAGGCTTGTTCTGTGATATCGACGCCAGCGCGGTTGTCGAATGCCGCGATGCTTCAACACTCTACGAGGTTCCTTTGATGCTGCGTGAGGAAGGGCTTGACGAAATCGTCGTCAACCATCTGAAGCTTAAGACGGAACAGCCGGATATGCGGGAGTGGGAAGAGCTTGTTAAGCGCGTGAAGTCGCTTCACAAAACGACCGAAATTGCGATTGTCGGCAAATACGTAGCGCTTCATGACGCTTACCTCAGTATCGTAGAGTCGCTTGGACATGCAGGTATCGCATCAGAGTCCGAAGTGAATCTTCGTTGGGTCAATGCGGAGGAGCTTACTGAACAGAACATTGCAGATCAGCTGCAGGGCGTTCATGGCGTTTTGGTTCCTGGCGGCTTCGGTGACCGTGGTATTGAAGGGAAAATTACAGCGATTAAATACGCTCGTGAAAATAAAATTCCGTTCTTCGGCATCTGCTTAGGCATGCAAGTGGCCGTTATTGAATATGCGCGCAATGTTGCTGGCTACGCGAATGCGAACAGCTCGGAAATCAACCCGTCCACGCCGTATCCGGTGATTGATTTGCTTCCGGACCAGAAGGACATCGAAGATATGGGCGGCACGATGCGTCTCGGTCTTTACCCTTGTAAACTTACTCCGGGCACGCTTGCGTCGAAAGAGTATGGAGAAGAGCTTGTATACGAGCGCCATCGTCACCGGTATGAGTTCAATAATGAGTACCGTGAAGCAATCGAATCGGCAGGCTTGCGCTTCTCAGGCACATCACCGGACGGGCGTCTGGTTGAGATGGTAGAGATTGCTGATCATCCGTGGTTCCTGGCCGTACAATTCCATCCCGAATTTACTTCGAGACCGAATCGTCCGCAGCCTTTGTTCCGCGGATTTGTACAGGCAGCCCTTCAATATTCAGGAAATTAAACTGCATCTGCGGCAATGACATATTCTTTAACAACTTCAGATAAGTTTTTCTATTTGAGGAGAAGGATTATATACCCACCAAAGCGAATATATTAACGATTATGGAAGAGTTGGCCATTTTTTTGGGGGTAAGCTCAGTCGTGGGAGGTATATCGAGTTGGAGAAGAAGAAAGTATTGATCGTGGATGATCAGAACGGGATACGCGTGCTGCTTATGGAAGTGTTTAGCAGTGAAGGCTACAACACTTTCCAAGCGTCTAACGGCAAGCTGGCTTTAGAAATCGTGAAGAACGAATCTCCCGACCTCGTACTGCTGGACATGAAAATTCCCGGTATGGATGGTTTGGAAATTTTGAAGCACGTGAAAGCAATCGACCGTAATATTAAGGTCATTATGATGACCGCATACGGTGAACTGGATATGATCAAGGAAGCGACGGATCTAGGCGCTTTGATGCACTTTACGAAGCCATTCGACATCGATGAGATGCGAATTGCAGTAAATATGCAGCTGCGCGGAGGCAATTCGACAAACCGCTTTGCTATAGGCACTTAGCATTTAGAATATTTAACGGCATCGTCGCTTGCAAATAGACGGTGTCGTTTTTGTTATTTAAAGGACAAATATAGTCCGTAATACCTGAATGCATGCGGGAGTAAAACAAGCTTTACTATTTCAACCCGCGATATGTTATAATGACTCAGAATGACAAGTCGGAACGGGCTTGAACAAGAGGTTACAGTTGCAGTGGCACAAGCTGATGCAACAAAAATCCAGTCTTCCAGTCACTTTGCACCTTGACCATGGCAGCAGCTTTGAAGTTGCTATGAAATGTATCCGTGCAGATTTCTCTTCCGTTAAGTTCGATGGACTATGATATCATTCAAAAAATAACCGATGCGATTCCAGTACCGGTTGTCATGCATAGCGGTTCGAATGTTCCAGACGAACGCGATTCCATTATCAATCCAAGCTTGCGTAGATAAGATCAACGTCAATACGGAAAACCAAGTTGCTTGCACAAACGCAATTCGCGAAGCTCTAGCAGCTAATGGCGAATTGTTCGACCCATGTAAAAACCTGACAGCTGCTCGCAACGCGATGAAGGCTGTTATTCAGGAGAAAATTCGCTTGTTCGGCAGTAACAACCAAGCGTAACAAACAGGAGCAAGGGAATTCAAGCCGCCTCATGAAGGCATGTGCATCAAGTGCAAGCCTGCTGCATTTGTTTTGGCGGCTTTCCTTTGTTCCCTTCCAACTCACGGGAGGAACAATGACTAGATGGAGAAATTGATGATACGAGGTGGACGGCCGCTGCGCGGCACCGTTCAAATCAGCGGAGCGAAGAACAGTGCGGTTGCGCTTGTTCCTGCTTCCATTTTGGCAGAGTCAGAAGTTGTGTTAGACAATTTACCGATGATCAGTGATGTAGCGGTATATAGTGAAATATTAGAAGAGCTTGGAGCAGTCGTAAAGCGCGACGGAGATATGATGCGCATTGATCCTTCGAAGCTGACATCGAAGCCAATGCCAAACGGCAAAGTGAAATTATTGCGCGCATCGTATTATTTGATGGGGGCTATGCTTGGCAGATTTGGCGAAGCGACGATTGGGCTGCCAGGGGGCTGCAACTTCGAGCCGAGACCGATCGATCAGCATATTAAAGGATTTGAAGCGTTGGGCGCTACGGTTACCAATGAGCACGGATCGATTCGAATATTCGCTAAGGAGCTGCGCGGCGCGAAAATTTATCTCGACGTGGCAAGCGTTGGAGCAACGATTAACATTATGCTGGCGGCCTCCCGGGCCAAAGGATTTACGATTATCGAAAACGCGGCAAAAGAGCCTGAAATTATAGATGTAGCTACTCTCCTAAATGCCATGGGCGCAAAAATTAAAGGTGCCGGAACTGAAACGATTCGAATTGAAGGGGTCGATCAGCTGCACGGTTGCCGACATTCCATCATTCCCGATCGAATTCAAGCTGGTACGTATATGATTGCAGCTGCCGCAACGCGCGGCGATGTCCTAATTGATAATGTGATTCCGAAGCACTTAGAAGCGATGACCGCAAAGCTCGAAGAGATGGGTGTGCAGGTCATTGAAATGGACGAATCGATTCGTATTATCGGCGGTCCTGAATATTCTTCTATCGATGTTAAAGCACTTGTATATCCAGGCATTCCTACGGATTTGCAGTCACCGATGACGACCTTGCTTACGCAAGCGAATGGCGTGAGTATTTTGACAGATTATGTATACGGCACCCGTTTTAAGCATGTGCCGGAGCTCACCCGTATGGGGGCTACTATTCGTGTCGAAGGCCGTTCCGCCATCATTGAGGGCGGCAAACTGAATGCTGCTAAAGTGAAAGCCGCAGATTTGCGCGCAGGGGCTGCCCTGGTAGTCGCAGCTTTAACGGTGGAAGAGGGCGTTACCGAAATAACGGGCGTTGAATACATCGATCGAGGCTATGACAACCTGGTAGAAAACCTGTGCAGACTCGGCGCTGATGTATGGCGCGAGAGCGATTCATCCGAATAAAGAATAGACGATGCCTGATTCGGCAATGCTGGTTAATCAGGCCATCGTATATACTAGATATCCAAACCTATTAATGAAAACTGAATAAAGTGGTGAGAACATGACAGAACTTCAGATCGCTGATCTCGAAGAGATGAAGTTGACCGAGTTATATAAGCTCGCAAAGCAATATCAGATCGCTTATTACGGTACTTTGAAGAAGAAAGAGCTGATTTTCGCAATCCTTCGCGCGCAAGCGGAGAAGAGCGGCCTCATGTTCATGGAAGGCGTGCTCGATATTTTACAAGAAGGCTTCGGATTTTTGCGGCCGATCAACTATTTGCCCAGCAAAGAGGATATTTATATTTCAGCTTCGCAAATTCGCAGATTTGATCTGCGGAGCGGCGATCTCGTATCGGGCAAATGCAGACCTCCGAAGGAGAATGAACGGTATTTTGGGCTGCTGCAGGTAAACGCCGTGAATGGCGAGAATCCAGAGACCGCATCCGAACGACTGCATTTTCCTGCGCTTACTCCACTATATCCGGAAAAGAAGCTGGTGCTCGAAACCACGCAATCGAAGCTTTCCACACGAATTATGGATTTGCTTGCCCCTGTGGGGCTTGGGCAGCGCGGCTTGATCGTGGCCCCTCCAAAGACGGGTAAGACCTTGCTCCTGAAAGAAATCGCACACAGCATTTCAGAAAATCGTCCTGACATCGAACTGTTCGTTCTGCTTATTGATGAGCGTCCCGAGGAAGTAACGGATATGCAGCGCTCCGTGAAAGGAGAGGTCGTGGCTTCAACCTTTGACGAGCTGCCGGAGAATCATATTAAAGTAGCGGAGCTTGTGCTCGAAAGAGCGCTTCGCCTTGTCGAGCATAAAAAGGACGTTGTTATTTTGATGGACAGCATTACTCGTCTTGCAAGGGCTTATAACCTGGTCATTCCTCCTTCTGGCAGAACGCTTAGCGGCGGTATCGATCCAGCAGCGTTTCACCGTCCGAAGCGGTTTTTTGGCTCGGCGCGAAATGTTGAAGAGGGTGGCAGCTTGACGATTCTCGCAACTGCGTTAATTGAAACAGGTTCACGTATGGATGATATTATTTATGAGGAATTTAAAGGAACGGGCAATATGGAGCTTCATCTTGACCGTAAGCTATCTGAGCGTCGTATCTTCCCTGCTCTCGATATGCGCAGATCAGGTACGAGACGTGAAGAGATGCTGTTAACGAAGGAAGAGCTGGATAAGGTGTGGGCGATTCGCCGCAATATGAATGATTCGCTGGAATTCGTTGACAATTTCTTGAAGAAGCTGAAGGATACCGAGAACAATGAGCAGTTTCTCATGTCTTTGGATACAACAACGGAAGCGAAGCCGGAGCGGACCGGCATGAAAAGCAGTACAACAACGACCGGCAGACGTCCTACGCCTAGAACGACGCACGGATCGTAAGACCGCAGGAAGGAGGGCATCATGAATCTCGTATATGCGGATGCAAAAGGAAATGTATTTGATCATCCCGATTTTGTTGCTTTAGCAAGAAGCGGCGATATGATTGTTGAAATTATGGAAAATGAGCTTATTCCTCTACCGAATGGAGCGACACTGGTTAGTTTGCCGTTCACACGGCCTATCGGATTAAATCCGGTAACTGGTGACATGCAGGTCTTGCCTGGCGATGTACAAGCGGTTGGCGCACTTATGCCCCAAGGCTTTACTCGTCTATGCTTGCCTGGATACGTTAAAGCGGACAAGAATGAGAAGCTTCCGTTATTCGGCTATACAGCTGTCGTCTGGAAGGACGGTCAGTTCTATGTTACTGCAGAGAAGTCCGATGACCCGGAGAGATGGGATCCGCTTAATTGCGATCGCGGAGAGCTTGGTATTCAGGTGGAGCGCCTGCTCGCCAAATATCCGGAAAACCGCTTATATAAACACTTGTCGAACTGTGCCTTAGGCTACGAATGCTTAACCTCGTCCAATACATTTTTGGGACGGTGGGAGGGTGGGGTTCCGGTTTCCTATTCATGTAATGCGGGCTGCTTTGGCTGTATTTCTGAGCAGCCGGATGATAGCGGGTTTGTTGCTCCGCAAACGCGGATGAACTTTAAGCCTACGGTCGATGAAGTGGTGGAAATTATGCTTGAGCATTTGCGAGAGCCGGATTCCATTATCAGCTTCGGTCAGGGCTGCGAAGGAGAACCGTCAACGCAGGCAAAAATTATTGTGGAAGCTATGCAGCGCGTACGCAGTCAGACATCTCACGGTTATATTAACATCAACACTAATGCGGGATTAACCGACTATATGCGTGCGATTGTGGATGCCGGGCTTAATCTTATGCGTGTCAGCACGATCAGCGCGATTGATGAGCATTATAATGCTTACTACAAGCCGCGCGGATATACGCTGAAGAATGTTGAGAAATCTCTCAAATATGCGACAGACAAAGGTGTGTACACGTCAATCAATTATTTGATCTTTCCTGGCGTTACCGATCGCGAAGAAGAAATCGAAGCGATGATCGGGTTCGTCAAGCGTACAGGCTTGAAGCTCATTCAAATGCGCAACTTGAATATTGATCCCGAGAGCTATTTAGAGATTATACCGAAAGCACAGGGCGAGATATATGGCATGAAGCAAATGCTGGAAATATTCCGTGAGGAGTTGCCGGGCGTTGTAATTGGCTCATACACCCATGTACCTCCAAAGGCGTTGCAGCGATAATCTTCAACTCCTAAGGCAATAATGTGATGAACATAAGATGAGTGATTATTCATTGCAACTATTAAACAGTTCGTGCTATAATCGTTAATGCGTGATTTTAAACTCTGGGTCCGCTTGTGATTCAGGGCAGAAAGAGGTGAATGAGATGAAACAAGGTATTCATCCGACATACAATGTCATTACAGCTACTTGTGCTTGTGGTAACTCCTTCGAGACTGGTTCGATTAAATCGACCCTTCGCGTAGAGGTTTGTTCCCAATGTCACCCATTCTACACGGGTAAGCAGAAGTTCCTGGATGCCGGCGGCCGCGTCGACCGTTTCAAGAAGAAATACGGTATTTAATATTACAAATCGTTCCGCCTTTATTTGGCAGAATACAAGGACCTCCCTCAGCCATCCTAATGGTTAGAAGGGAGGTTTTTTGATTGCATTCAAATCGATTTGAAAAACACGGAAACCGCCGCTGGCTATGGCTTTTCTTGATGATTGTGTGCATCTCCTTGCTCACAGGAGGCTGCGGTGATCGTGACGATGATAAAGTGAATACCTATGGTCAGGACGGCTATATGGGCTATTCGAACAGTAATCCTAATTTGCCGGGACGGCATATGGCCTTGACCTATGAGAAGGATGGCAATATGGTCAAGCAGGTGCTTGAGCCGCTTGACGGTATTGAACGCACGCAGGTTGTTTTCAAAGGTGCTGATTTATATGTTAACTTGAGAGTGAACAAAAAGCTTTCCGATTCCGAAGTGGATCATATTCGAACGAAGGCTCAGTCTATCGTTCAGTACAATATGCCTAGATATCATGTTTATGTAGCAATCAAGAAATAATACACGGAGCAGTGTTCCTGCTTTCATCGTGTTTATTTTTCAAGCGGATTCACTTATCTAAGCCCTGATATTACGTTAGTTTTTCAGGAAAACCAGGCGTTTTCCGAGGGAGGCTGACGAATGGCAGTTTATACCCTGGTTGCACTTTGAGACGAGATCGGATATACTTATTTTTGCCGTGCTAGATGGGGAGGTAGCGGTGCCCTGTAACTCGCAATCCGCTGTAGCGAGGTTGAATTCCTGCTTGAGGTTATGCTGATGCGGGGTCTTGGCACTTGATAGCAGTGTTGACAGTTGGGTCCTCCGCAATGGACGTTTATGAACCCGGTCAGGTCCGGAAGGAAGCAGCCGTAAGTAAATTAGTTCATGTGCCGGGGGAGTGCCTGGCTCGAGCTGTGATGCAAGAATGTCGCCTGGGTCGCATTTATCAGGAGTAGGTGCACGGTTCAAATGTTCTTATAACAACAACAGTTTACGCTTAATAAAGCACCTGTAAACGCTATTCGATTTAATCGGAAATAGCGAATACAGGTGTTTTTGTTGTATAATAGAGCCATCGGAATGAGCTGGCGGCGGTGGCCGTTCAAGCTAGCGATAATTAGGCAAGTTGAAAGGAAAGGTCTGCGTGTCACATATCGCTTTATACCGTGCCTGGCGTCCGCAGACGTTCCGGGACATGGTCGGACAACAGCATATTATCCAAACGCTGCAGAATGCGATTCGCGAGCAGCGCGTGTCGCATGCGTATCTTTTTAACGGACCACGTGGAACGGGCAAGACGAGTGCCGCGAAAATATTGGCCAAGGCGGTAAACTGCGAACGAGGGCCGGCTGCGGAGCCCTGCAATGAATGCGATGCTTGCATTGGGATTACTGCGGGACATATTATGGATGTAATCGAGATTGATGCTGCATCTAATCGCGGTATTGATGAAATTCGAGATATTCGCGACAAAGTGAGATATGCGCCTTCAGAGGTCCGATTCAAGGTTTATATTATAGATGAAGTACATATGCTTACGGCCGAGGCGTTTAACGCTTTACTCAAGACATTGGAGGAGCCGCCCGGGCATGTTATTTTCATCTTGGCAACAACAGAGCCGCATAAGCTTCCTGCGACTATCATCTCACGTTGTCAGCGGTTTGATTTCAGGCAAGTATCGCTTGAGGAGCAATCAGAACGCTTATTAGAGATTTGCCGCTCAGAGGGCATTCGGGCAGATGAGGACGCTATTTCTTATATAGCCCGTTTATCTGAAGGCGGCATGCGTGATGCGATTAGCTTGCTGGAGCAGGTATCTGCCTTCGGCGGCGAAACCATCACGCTGGAGGCTGCAATAGATGTGACTGGCGGGATGGCGGCAGATCATTTCTATCAGCTGGCGGAAGCGGTTAAGGATCGGAACGTAGCAGCGGTAATGCCTTTAGTCGAGAGACTGATGCAAGCCGGCAAGAGCGCGGACAAATGCATGGAAAACTTAATTTATTATTTCCGTGATCTGCTCGTTTTGAAGCTGGCGCCTCAAGGCGGGGCTGCAACGGAGCGTGTCGTTGATCCTCAGCGGTTTCAGGCGATGGCAGATGCCTTTACACCCGATCGGCTATTCGCCATGATTGATACGCTTAATCGGTACCAGGTTGAGCTCAAGCATGCTGCACAGCCTCAAACCTTATTTGAAGTGGCGCTTATGAAACTTTGTACACTTAGCGAGGGGCAGGCAAGAGAAGGAGCATCAGGAGGCAATGCATCTGATTCAGCAGGTGCACCTTCAGCGGAGATAGGTCGATTGCGTCAGCAGATTGAAGTGCTGGAGCGCAAGCTGGAGCAAGCACTTAAGAATGGGATAGCCGTTGCCGGTCAACCAGCTGAGGGAGGCGGCGCTGCAAGGCAGACGGGCACTCGCTCGAATGCGGTTCGCAGCTCTTTTGGCGGGAGTTCTGGCGGTATGGCACGTGCTTCTGTTAAGCTGGATAAGTATCTGGCAGAAGCGCAAAATCCGGCGTTTAATGCATTCCGAATGAAGTGGAATGATGTGCTCCAAGGCGTGAAGGATGCGAAAATCACCGTTCACGCGTGGCTGAAGGATGGAGAGCCTGTAGCTGCTGCAGAAGGAGCCGTGCTTGTTGCATTTAAGAACACGATGCACCGGGAAACTACGGAGAAGCCTGCTAACCGTGAGATTATCGAGAAGGTTATGTATGATGTTCTTGGAGAGCAGCTGCGTCTCGTTACGGTCATGATGAAGGATTGGCAGGCGGCTGCAGCTGGAGCAAGCCAGCTGCAGAGTGAGGCGCTGCAGCTGGAGTCTGAACCAACAGAGGCTTCAGAAGCCGCAAGTCAGCCCATCTGGGTGGAGGAAGCGGTAAAGCTCTTTGGTGAAGATTTGGTTGTTGTGAAGGATAACGATTAAATTCTAATGATGGGGTGATTGGTAATGAATAATATGAATCAAATGATGAAGCAAGTGAAGAAGATGCAGGACCAAATGATGAAAGCGCAGGAAGAGCTGGAAACGAAAACGGTGGAAGGCACGGCTGGCGGCGGAGTCGTAACGGTAGTAGCCAACGGTCACAAAAAATTACTTAGTATTGCGATCAAGCCGGAAGCGGTAGATCCAGAAGATGTAGAAATGCTGCAAGATCTTGTTCTCACAGCTGTTAATGATGCGCTATCGAAGGTGGATGAGCTTGCTAACAAGGATATGGGCAAGTTTACTGGCGGCATGAAGATTCCTGGATTGTTCTAAGAGGCGGCAACGCTTCCGTTTTGAAAGGAGCTGTACCCCGCTTTGTATTATCCCGAACCGATAGCGAAATTAATTGATGCATTCTCGCGACTACCGGGTATTGGTCCGAAAACGGCCGCTCGTTTGGCGTTTTATGTGCTTCGAATGAAGGAAGACGATGTCATTGATTTTGCAAAGGCACTGGTCAGCGTCAAGCGTAATTTGTTTTATTGTTCGGTTTGTTGCAATATTACGGACACGGATCCCTGCAAAATCTGCCAGGATAAGTCGCGTGACTCATCCGTGATTTGTGTTGTTCAAGAATCGAAGGATCTTGTCGCGATCGAACGTATGAAGGATTTTCAAGGACAATATCATGTTCTTCAAGGGGCGATTTCGCCTATTGAAGGGATAGGTCCGGATGAAATTCGAATTGCGGAATTATTGAGAAGGCTTAGCGATGAACGGGTGCAGGAGCTAATTCTAGCTACTAACCCCAACATTGAAGGCGAGGCGACGGCGATGTATTTGTCCCGGCTCGTAAAGCCATTTGGTATTAAGGTTACACGTATTGCTCACGGACTGCCTGTTGGCGGAGACCTGGAATACGCAGATGAAGTCACACTGTCCAAAGCGATGGAAGGCAGGCGTGAATTGCAATAACAATGAAATGCATTTGGAAGTAACAAGCAATATTTTTCAGAACGGCAGGCCAAGAGCGAATGAGCTCTCGACCTGCCGTTCTTTGTTGTATTTGGCGACGGCTCGTATTGAAAGGTAACCATTTGTACGCAACATCCAGCCTCTGTAAACTAACGAACACGTTCTATTCCGCATGCCAAGCTTATACATATAGTAAAAAGCTGATAACGTGCTGGACAAGCGGAGGGATGTTAGTGAGCCATCAGATGCAAAAAATGGATCAGGCTGTAGAGAAGCGAATGGAGCAATTAAGCCAGGAAATCACAGAAGCGCATCAGGAGTGGGAGAACGCTAATCGTTTTTTTAATTATGCAGTTGGCAAGGATCAGGTTGATTATGCGATATATGCGATGATCTCGGCTGAGAAAAGATATGAAATGCTGCTGCGCACCGCAAAGCAAATAAAAGGCACTTGGCCAGTATGGAAAGGAGACTTCAAATGAAAACAGTTTGGCTGGCGATATTTATTGCCTCATCTTTATTATTGATTGCAGTTGTATTACGTAATAGGCTCTCTTGGGGATGGCTTCGTGTATTTTCGCTTCATTTGGTAATGGCGGCGGCATTATTATATGTATTAAATTATTCAGGACTTGTTCCGGGGATGTATATTCCACTTAATCCAGTAACCTTGGGGGCGGTAATTGCTTTAGGTATTCCCGGGGTTGCTTTGATTATTGGATTACAATGGGTTGTAGTTTAAGAAGTAAAGGCATGTGTTTAATGAAACGATTGTATAAAAGGTTGACTTCATAGGTATTTATATGCTACATTAGTTCTCGCCCCATGAGTAAGTGAACAAGCTTCAAAAAAAGATTTAAAAAAATAGCTTGCATTAACTTGGGCATCTGTGATATATTATAAAAGTCGCCGCTGAGACATACGCGGACGGCAAGAAAGAAAAGATTGCTCTTTGAAAACTGAACAACGAGTAAAACTGCCTCATGAATCCTAACGGATTGATGAAAAAAG
>NZ_JBMWAM010000027.1:0-31771 GCF_049725345.1 Paenibacillus praedii
GTGTGGAGCTGACGAATACTAATCGGTCGAGGGCTTATCCTAAAAAAGTTTGCATGGACCCATACATCCGGCAGACAGCAGCAAAGGCTTTCAGCAGCCATTCTCTTTCGTATCCAGTTTTCAGCGTGCAAACGCTACGTTTGGTGGCGATGGCGGAGGGGAACCACGCGTTCCCATACCGAACACGACCGTTAAGCCCTCCAGCGCCAATGGTACTTGGACCGCAGGGTCCTGGGAGAGTAGGACGTCGCCAAGCACGAGAGACCTATCGCATGTTATGCGGTAGGTTTTTTGTTTTTTCATGGCCAAGGGAGGCCAAGGGCAATCTAATTATTGTTTCGTGTAGTTTTGCAAACTTAGTTTGTTTTTGATATTTGCCTGCGAGCGGAAGGAAATAAGCGTTTCGTCATGCTTTAAATGTTCTGGATAGGTATAAATGCTGGATGTTCGTACCAAGCTAATATAAAATGATTGCTGTCAGCTCTTGACCTTTTGAGAAAATTGCATATAATATAATCAAGGTCAAAGAAAGTCAAAGTCAGTTATCAGAATATTTGGTGTATAATGAAAGCAGCTGATTTCGCTCTTTGATTATTATGTTTCAATTATCGTTTTACTGGTTATTTCACAGGGAGGTTGGTGGTTTGCGAAACATTTCCGATCTCATCGAACAGTATTTGAAGCACATGCTCCAAGACAGCCCAGAGGGCGCAGTCGAAATTCAGCGGAATGATCTGGCTGACAAATTTTCTTGTGTACCGTCGCAAATAAACTATGTTATCAGTACTCGGTTTACGATGGAGAAAGGATACATGGTTGAAAGTAAGCGCGGCGGCGGAGGTTATATCCGAATACAACGGATTGATCTTCCGGCACTGAAGGCGATCCAGAACCACATCGAGCAGACGATCGGCGAATGTGTCGATCAAGCTGCGGCGGAAGGGCTTATTTATCAGCTTGAGGAAGCGCTGCTAATATCGAAGCGTGAAGCGAATTTGCTGCGTGCAGCGGTTCACCGTGAAACCATTTCACTGAAGCTTCCCCTAAGGGATGAGCTAAGAGCAAGGATGCTAAGAGCGATGCTTATTTCATTGCTGGTGAAATAGCGTTAATCCGTTTATACCGGGAGGAGGGATCAGGCTTGCATTGCCAAGAATGCGGCAAGAAGCCGGCTACGCTTCATTTTACGAAAATCATTAACGGTGAGAAGACCGAATTTCATATTTGTGAAAGCTGTGCTCGCGAGAAGGGAGAAGGGATCCCTGGCACTCCTAACAGTTTTTCGATCCATAGCTTACTGTCAGGTCTTCTTGATTTCGAGCATTTGGGAGGCGCGGGAATCAACGGCATGAAGCAGCAAGCGCTGCGTTGCGAGGATTGCGGGCTTACCTATGCACAGTTCAGCAAGATCGGTCGGTTTGGCTGCAGTCATTGTTATGAGGCATTCGCTGAAAAGCTTGATCCGCTTCTAAAACGGGTGCACAGCGGTACGATTCATAGCGGTAAAATTCCTAAACGCACCGGCAGTCAAATTAGGTGCAAGCAAGAAATTGAACAGCTGCGGCGGAATTTGCAGGCGAAAATCGAGCACGAGGAGTTTGAAAGTGCGGCTGAGCTGCGAGATCGCATACGTGAACTGGAACGTAAAATGGCCGACCTGTAAGCTGGCATGGAAGGAGAGAGCAGTCCCTTGTCTAATTACCGATTCTCACAGCATGCGCTTAGCGAATGGATGAAGGATGAAGGTCCGGAGTCCGATATCGTCATAAGCAGCAGAATACGTATCGCCCGTAATTTAAGCCAGCATCCCTTCCCGCTGCTTGCAACGAATCAGCAGGCCAAGGACGTGATGGATCAGCTTACGGAGGTCAGTCAGAGCGGTAAATTATCATCAATCGGCCAATTTGAGACGATTATTCTGTCAGACCTTACAGAGCTTGATAAAAGGGTGCTAGTCGAGAAACATTTAATTAGTCCTAATTTAGCGAATGAATCGCGTAATGGGGCCGTTATTTTGAGCAATAATGAATCTGTCAGCATAATGATTAACGAAGAGGATCATTTGCGCATCCAATGTTTATATCCCGGCTTCCAAATCAAGGAGGCATGGTCATTGGCCAATGGGATTGACGATATTTTTGAAGAACATGCGGATTATGCGTTCGATGAGAAACGCGGTTATTTAACGACATGTCCGACGAATGTGGGCACAGGTATTCGGGCGTCGGTGATGATGCATTTGCCGGCACTGGTGCTGTCCAATCAAATAAACCGTATTTTAACGGCGGTTACGCAGGTCGGTTTAGTCGTTAGAGGCTTATACGGCGAAGGCAGCGAGGCGCTTGGCAATTTATTTCAAGTGTCGAATCAAATTACATTGGGGCAATCCGAAAATGAGATTATTGAAAATTTGTACAGTGTGGCAAGACAAATAATTGAGCATGAGAAGGCAGCGCGCAAACGGCTGATGCAGGAGTCTCGTATTCGAATCGAGGATCGTGTAAGAAGATCTTATGGCATATTGTCATACGCTTCAATCATGGACTCGAAGGAATCGGCTCAGCGGCTGTCGGATGTAAGGCTTGGAGCCGATCTCGGCATTTTGAAAGAAGTTACGCCACAGATGTTGAATGAGCTTTTGGTTATGACTCAGCCTGGGTTTTTACAGCAAACCTTCGATGAGAAGATGAGCCCGGAGCAAAGAGATTTGAGAAGAGCAGAACTTATTCGCAAGCAATTGCGTGGTGAAACTGATCATGGGGGTGCATGAATATGATGTTTGGACGGTTTACGGAACGAGCACAGAAGGTGCTTGCATTGGCGCAAGAGGAAGCGGTACGACTAGGGCATAACAATATCGGCACGGAGCATATCCTGCTAGGTCTTATTCGTGAAGGTGAAGGCATAGCGGCTAAAGCCTTAGTCGGTCTAGGTCTTGGTTTGGAGAAAATTCAAGATGAGGTTGAAGCGCTGATCGGTCGCGGACAAGAACAGCCGAACAATATCGCGTATACGCCGCGGGCTAAAAAGGTCATTGAGCTGTCTATGGATGAAGCGAGAAAGCTTGGCCATACGTATGTGGGTACGGAGCATATCCTGCTTGGTCTCATTCGTGAAGGTGAAGGTGTTGCGGCACGCGTACTTAATAACCTTGGGATTAGTCTGAATAAGGCGCGTCAGCAGGTGCTTCAGCTACTTGGAAGCAGCGAAGCGGTTTCGAGTAATCATGGCTCACAAGCGAATGTAAGCACGCCTACGCTTGACGGTCTTGCTAGAGACTTGACGGCTTATGCGAAGGAGGGCAACCTGGATCCTGTTATTGGACGCAGCAAGGAGATCGAGCGTGTTATTCAAGTGCTTAGCCGTCGAACAAAGAACAATCCTGTTTTAATCGGAGAACCGGGTGTTGGTAAAACAGCTATTGCAGAAGGTCTCGCCCAAAAAATTATTGAGAATGAAATTCCTGAAACTTTGCGGGATAAGCGAGTAATGACGCTTGATATGGGCTCTGTCGTTGCCGGCACGAAGTATCGGGGCGAGTTCGAGGATCGTCTGAAGAAGATCATGGATGAAATTCGCCAAGCCGGCAATATTATTCTATTCATTGATGAGCTGCATACGCTGATTGGGGCTGGCGGTGCGGAAGGCGCGATTGATGCTTCGAATATTTTGAAGCCGTCGCTGGCGCGCGGAGAATTGCAGTGTATTGGTGCGACAACACTTGATGAATATCGCAAATATATCGAGAAGGATGCTGCGCTTGAGCGTCGCTTCCAGCCGATCACAGTAGATCAGCCATCTCCAGAGGAAGCTGTACAGATTTTGTACGGTCTGCGCGATCGTTACGAGGCGCATCACCGGGTGAAAATTACGGATGATGCGATCGTGCAAGCGGTCAAGCTGTCTGACCGCTACATTCCGGATCGGTTCTTGCCGGATAAAGCTATCGATCTCATTGATGAAGCTGGATCAAAGGTTCGTTTGAATTCCTACACGATTCCACCGAATTTGAAGCAGCTTGAGAACCGTCTGGAGGATATCCGCAAGGAGAAGGATGCAGCGGTTCAAAGCCAAGAGTTTGAGAAAGCGGCGGCGCTTCGCGATACGGAGCAAAAGATTCGCGAGGAGCTCGACTTAACGAAAAATCAATGGAAAGAAAAACAAGGACGTACTGATTCCGAGGTTACTCCAGAGGATATCGCTCAGGTTGTAGCAAGCTGGACAGGAATCCCTGTCAGCAAGCTGGCGGAAGGTGAGACGGAGCGTCTGCTCAATATGGAAGCGATTCTCCATGATCGGGTTATCGGTCAGGATGAAGCGGTGAAGTCGGTGTCCCGTGCGATTCGTCGTGCGCGAGCAGGTCTGAAGGATCCAAAACGTCCAATTGGCTCGTTCATCTTCCTAGGCCCAACTGGTGTTGGTAAAACCGAGCTGGCTAGAGCCCTTGCGGAAGCGATGTTCGGCGATGAGAATGCGGTTATCCGCATCGATATGTCTGAATATATGGAGAAGCATTCAACCTCCCGTCTTGTTGGAGCGCCTCCCGGCTATGTAGGCTATGAGGAAGGCGGTCAGCTTACGGAGAAGGTTCGCCGCAAGCCGTATTCGGTTGTACTGCTTGATGAAATCGAGAAAGCACATCCGGAGGTATTCAACATTTTGCTTCAGGTGCTGGAGGATGGTCGTCTAACGGATTCCAAAGGCCGGGTAGTGGATTTCCGCAACACTTTGATCATTATGACCTCTAACGTTGGAGCAGATCAAATCAAACGCAATTCTTCGTTAGGCTTTACGGCTGTGCAAGATGCGGGTCGCGATTTTGCGCAAATGAAGGATAAAGTAATGGCAGAGCTTAAGAAAAGCTTCCGTCCGGAGTTTCTGAACCGGATTGACGAGACAATCGTATTCCATTCACTTGCCGAGGAGCATATTGCGCAAATCGTAACGTTGATGTCAGAGGAGCTTCGCAAGCGTCTGCGTGAGCAAGAAGTTGATTTTGTATTGACTGACTCTGCGAAGAGCTTCCTTGCTAAGGAAGGCTTCGATCCGGCATACGGTGCGCGTCCGCTTCGCCGGGCTATCCAGAAGCATATCGAGGATCGGATTTCCGAGGAGCTGCTCATCGGCAACATTAAGAAGGGCGATTCGATCACGATTGATGAGAAGGATGGCGCATTAACGGTTACGAAGACGTTAATCGAACCAGCGCCAGAGGAATCTGCAACGACGTAAATTAGAAGGAAAAAAGCTGTTCCGCTGTCAGTTACTTTGACGACGGAACAGCTTTTTTTGTTCAAGCGGGATGCATGCGACGCAGTTATCCACTGTGGATAAAAGAAGTTTTTTATGCGTCAATATAGGCTGGGGACATGTTTATGGATTGTGGATATTGTGAATAAGCTGTTGATAAATCTGTGGACAATGCTGATAAATCGAATAGGGATTGTAAGAAGGGATAATAATTGATTGGGGAACACGAATGATTTCATCGATGTTTTTACTTTATACAATGTGGATAAAATGGTAAACTTCTTGTATTGATTAATTAAAGCGAGGCTACTGCTTATGCTTCAGCCCAATAGGCTCGCACCTCACGTTGAAGGAGCACTGTATGGCAAAAATTAAAACAAAGTTCGTGTGCGCCGAATGCGGCACCGAGTCTCCGAAATGGCTTGGTAAATGTCCAGGCTGTCATGCATGGAACTCCATGGTGGAAGAGAAAGAAACGGTTGTAAAGACGAAGGGCGTCGGATTATCATCCATTCATGCGAAAGAAAAGCCACAGTCCATCATACATATAGAAAGTGGGCAAGAGCCTCGGATTGAAACAAGGATGGTGGAGCTTAACCGGGTGCTTGGCGGCGGAGTCGTGCCAGGCTCTCTCATTCTTGTTGGGGGGGACCCCGGCATTGGGAAATCAACACTGCTGCTCCAAACCTCTCATGCCTTAGCGGTTAAGGGACTTCGGGTTTTATATATTTCCGGAGAGGAGTCTGTACGACAAACGCGACTTCGAGCAGATCGTCTAGGGGCACTGACCGAATCGTTGTATGTATTATGCGAGACCAATATGGAGCAAATTAACGAGGCTATCGAATCGGTGCAGCCGGATTTTCTTGTCATCGACTCCATCCAAACGGTGTACGATCCGAATGTGCAATCGGCACCGGGAAGCGTGTCGCAGGTTCGCGAATGTACGGCGCATTTCATGAGGGTCGCTAAGATCAAAGGCATTGCAACGGTGCTCGTAGGCCATGTGACGAAGGAAGGTGCTATTGCAGGACCGAGGCTGCTTGAGCATATGGTGGATTGCGTGCTTTATTTCGAAGGGGAGCGGCATCACACATATCGAATACTTCGGGCAGTGAAAAACCGCTTCGGGTCTACGAATGAAATCGGTATTTTCGAAATGAGCGAGGATGGACTTCGAGAGGTTTCCAATCCATCAGAGCTATTTTTATCAGAAAGACCGCTTGGCGTATCCGGTTCAACAGTTGTTGCAAGCATGGAAGGCACCAGACCAGTGCTAGTCGAGCTGCAAGCGCTTGTAGCGTCAACAACTTTTCCGTCTCCGCGAAGGATGTCCACAGGCATTGATCATCATCGCATGGCACTGATCATTGCGGTGCTGGAGAAGCGCAACGGCATGTTTCTTCAGACGCAGGATGCTTATTTGAATGTGGCTGGCGGCGTCAAGCTGGATGAGCCTGCAGTTGATCTGGCTGCGGCGGTCAGCTTGGCATCCAGCTTTAGGGATGCCCCGACGAAACCTTATGATGTCATTTTTGGAGAAGTGGGACTAACGGGCGAGGTGCGGGCCGTATCCAGGGCGGAGCAGCGCGTCAAGGAAGCCGAGAAGCTCGGATTCAAACGGGTCATAATGCCTGAGAAGAGCTTAAAGGGCTGGAAACCGCCCAAAGATATTGAAATTATTGGCGTCAGCACGGTGGCAGAAGCACTTAAGGCAGCGCTTGGATAGGGGGCAGAAGATGAAGGAACCTAGTCAGCTAGAAATTATGAATCAGCTATTGCAATTAGTCGCACCAGGCACCCCTTTTCGCGAAGGTCTTGAAAATGTGCTTCGCGCCAAAACGGGGGCGTTAATCGTTGTCGGCTACAGTCCGGAGGTGATGGAGGTTGTCGATGGCGGCTTCTCCATAAATTGCGATTTTTCACCTAACTATTTGTATGAGCTCGCGAAGATGGACGGGGCCATCATTATGAGCGAGGATATGCGGCGTATTCTGTATGCGAACACACAGCTTATTCCAAACAGCTCTATACCGTCGATCGAGACAGGTATTCGGCACCGGACGGCAGAGCGGGTAGCAAAGCAGACCGGCAAGCTTGTTGTCTCCATCTCTCAGCGCCGGAACATTATTACGCTGTATCAGGGAAATCTGCGTTATTCTCTAAAGGACATGGGTGTTATCTTGACGAAGGCCAATCAAGCTATTCAAACCTTGGAGAAGTATAAGGCCGTGCTCAGCCAATCATTCACCAATCTTTCCGCGCTTGAATTTGAGGAGCTGGTGACTCTGCAGGAAGTTATTCACGTTATTCAGCGCGTGGAGATGGTGCTGCGCATCAAGATGGAAATCAAACGCTACGTTAACGAGCTTGGAACGGAAGGGCGCCTCATCAGTATGCAGATGGATGAGCTGGTCGGGGGCGTGGAAGAGGATGCTTGGTATCTGCTCAAGGATTATGCGAGAGAAAATTCGGATGAGAAAATTAGAGAAATTCGGGCAGGACTCAAGAAGCTCAGCTCGGATGAGCTGCTGGATGCGCCGCCCATTATCCGTTTGATTGGGTATCCGAATTCGAACAATATGAGCGAGGAATCGATATCGCCGCGCGGTTACCGCCTCCTCAATAAAATTCCGAGATTACCGCTCATTATTATGAACAATCTCATTGAGCGCTTCGGTCATTTGCCGCATATTCTGATGGCTACGATCGAAGAATTGGACGAAGTGGATGGTATAGGAGAGGTCAGGGCACGGGCAATCAAGGAAGGTCTCAAACGCATTCAGGAGCAGATGTTCATTGACAGGCAAATTTAAATCCCATACAATAGATTGAATGTGGTCCTGCAGTATTCTGATACATTCGTTAATGGATTTGGGGCATAGTAGAGAAGAGGTGGAAAAGATGATCACAAAATCGATACCGAGCCTTCTCACGGTGGGGAACTTATTCCTAGGAATAATCGCCATCATTCTTGTTTTTAATGAAAAACCTGATACGGCAGCGATGATGGTTTTAATCGCCATGCTGCTTGACGGCGTAGACGGACGCGTTGCTCGGGCGCTGAACGTCCAAAGTGAATTCGGTAAAGAGCTTGACTCGTTATCCGACGTCATCTCATTTGGCGTTGCACCGGCATTTATAATGTATGTGGTCGCTTTTCAAGAGCTTAATCCCGCTTTTGCGTGGATTGTAACCGCGTTGTTCCCGATTTGCGGCGCTTTGCGGCTAGCGCGTTTCAACGTCATTTCAAGCGCGCCAGGTTATTTTATCGGTCTTCCAATTCCTGCGGCAGGCGGCGTACTGGCTACGCTTGCGTTGTTCAAGGATGATATTTATGTGTCCGTGCTGCTTGCCAGCACGCTTGTGCTGTCCATTCTCATGGTTAGTACAATTAAATATCCTAATTTCAAGAAGGTAGGCATTCCGAAGAGCGCGGTATGGGTTGTTCCGATCGTTATCATCGTAGCAATCGTGCTGGGACTCATATTCAAAAATGACTTATCCAAAATATTGTTCGTGCCGCTGCTGCTCTATGCGCTGTACGGCCTAAAAAAAAACGTTGATCGCCGTCTCAAGAAGCGTAATCGCAAGCGCGGCAAACGCAAGGACCAGTCGGAAGATCCGGTTCAGTCCGAGCATACGGCATAGCAAAAACCGCTCATTCTTTCCTGCAAAGGGAAGGGGTTGAGCGGTTTTTCATTTTTTTGCAAACAAGCATCGAACTCGAGTGAAGGCGCGCATTAGGTTAAATTAAACAGGCCTAAGGTCGAGCATTTGTCGTATTCGTCAGCAATTACTTCATCTAGTTGAATATTAAGCAGATTACATAATGCGGTCATGTAGAATAAGTTGCGGCCAAGCTCTGATTTAAGGACGTCGCGGCAATTCTCGCATACTTCTCCTGAGAGGTGACTCTGCAGTGTTGCTTTTGCATTTTCAAGATTGAGATCATCCGAGTATTGCTGCTTGCGGGCATTTAATTCAATACATCCGCAGTCTGTAACGGATTTGGTTACCGCGCGATTGACAGAAGCGCCTGACTGTCCTAATTTGGACATGACATCGAGAAGGCTTCGATGCCTTAGCAGCAATTCCGATACCTGCTGCTGAAATTGATTCAACGTTGGAGCACTCATCGGTTCCACCTCTTTCACCAACCTCTTATGAAGTAATCTCAACTTTCATTATAAGCTCCCGCATCACCGTTTTCAAAATGTGAATTATTAAAAATTATAAATGTTTGCAATTAATAGCCGCCCCTACGGTTAACAAGACAATTATTGGAACATAATTGTAGTGGAGGTGAACCATAATGGTTAGACGATTAATTCAAATGTTAGGGATGTTGTTCGGCGGATTAGCTGGAGGTGAAGTATACGGGTGGATGAACGGTGCGGCCGTATGGTCCGGTTCATCATTCGGAATGCTGCAGCGATCCGGCACTTATTACATGAATGTAGCAATTGGCGCGGTATTCGGTGTTGTAGCAGCCACTCTGATGGCAGGGAAAATAATCCGGTTTATGAGGGATGGTGCCGAGCAAACGGCAAAGCTGCCGATGCCGAGGTTATTTGCAGGCTCAACCGGATTGTTGGCGGGGCTACTGCTTGCGGTCATGCTCTACCCGGCTGTGTCGGGTCTAGAGGGTATGGGACGACTTGTTCCGGCAGTTATGATGTTATGCTTAGGTTATTTAGGTTTGCAAGTCGGGCTGTACAAGCAGGACGAGCTGGTGAATGGCTTTGCAGCTTTGCTGGAGAAGCGGCGAATGGCGCCGGCAATCGATGAGGCGAGCGGCTATGAGGAGCACAAAATACTCGATACGAGCGTCATCATAGACGGACGCATTGCGGATATTTGCAAAACAGGATTTATTGAAGGCACACTCGTCATTCCTGAATTTGTGCTCGAGGAGCTTCAGCATATTGCTGACTCTTCAGATTTGCTGAAGCGGAACAGAGGACGGCGCGGACTGGATATTTTAAACAAAATTCAAAAAGAGCTCGACGTGAAGGTACTCATTTATGAAGGCGACTTTGAAGAGATTGGCGAGGTGGACAGCAAGCTGGTGAAGCTGGCCAAGGCGCTTCATGGGAAAGTCGTAACCAATGACTTCAATTTGAACAAGGTATGTGAGCTGCAAGGCGTATCGGTATTGAATATTAATGATTTGGCAAATGCAGTGAAGCCTGTCGTACTGCCGGGAGAAGAAATCATTGTTCAAGTGATTAAGGACGGCAAAGAGCATGGCCAAGGGGTTGCTTATTTGGATGATGGCACAATGATCGTTGTGGAGGGCGGCCGCGATTATATTGGCGCAACAATGGAAGTGCTCGTCACGAGCGTGCTGCAGACGTCTGCGGGTCGAATGATATTTGCCAAGCCAAAGCTGTTGGAAAAAGCGCTGTAACAAGGTATGATAGTACTATTGTTTAAGCGTAAACGGCTTTCGCCCTCTGGCGGCTGTAAAGCCCGTTTCGCGGAGAAATACAAGCCTATGTATAGTTTAATGGAAAGAAAGGGCTTGTATTTAATACCGTGTGAGGCAGGTTGAGGTATGGAAGCAAATTGGGGAGTCGTGATCGTCGCTGCCGGACGGGGTACGCGTATGGGAACGAAGGAAAGCAAGCAATATTTGCAGCTTGGGGACAAGCCTATACTCGTCCATACATTAGGGCTGTTCGAGTCTATCGATCAAGTGAAGGAAGTTGTTCTCGTCGTTGGAAGCGATGATGTTGCACGCTGCCGGGAATGGATTGTGCACTATGGACTGACGAAGGTAACGGCTGTCGTCTCAGGCGGCCAGGAACGGCAGCAATCCGTCTATTTTGGACTGAAGATGCTGACAACGGACTGGGTTATGGTGCATGATGGCGTACGCCCGCTTGTGACGCCGGCGGCGGTTCGCGCTTGCTGTGAAGCGGCTGAGCAAAGCGGAGCATCGGTGCTGGCCGTGCCGGTTAAGGATACGATTAAGCAAGTAAATGAAGCGGGTGTGATCTTATCCACGCCAGACCGCCGAAGCTTGTGGGCGATTCAAACGCCGCAGGCTTTTCGGCGTGCTTTGCTCCAGGAGGCGCATGAACGCGCGCTTGCAGATCATTTTATCGGTACGGATGATGCCATGGTCGTGGAGCGTATGGGCGTGCAGGTGACCGTTGCAGAAGGCGAATATACGAATATCAAAATAACGACGCCTGAAGATTTGCCGTGGGCTGAATTTTTGCTATTGCAGCGTCGTGCCGATTCGGCAGAGAGGAAGGGTGAGCGCGAATGATACGGGTTGGACAAGGCTTTGATGTGCATCAATTGGTAGAAGGGCGTCCTTGTATTATCGGGGGAGTAACGATCCCCTACGAGAGAGGACTGCTAGGTCATTCTGACGCAGATGTGCTGCTTCATGCGATTACGGATGCGATATTAGGCGCGCTTGCGCTTGGCGATATCGGCAAGCATTTTCCGGATACGGACGCCGCGTTTAAGGATGCTGACAGCTTAAAGCTGCTAGAGCAGGTATGGAAGCTTGTGCGGGAACGCGGCTATAAGCTGGGCAACATCGATTCAACGATTATCGCTCAAAAACCAAAAATGCTTCCTTACATTCCGCAAATGGCGGAAGTGATAGCAAGGGCGCTTGATGCGGATGTATCGCAGGTGAACGTGAAGGCGACTACGACGGAACAGCTTGGCTTTACGGGGCGCGGTGAAGGGATAGCGGCCCAATCTGTTGTTTGCCTGATTAAGGATGTGCTATGATCGGGATTAATTACTTTTAGGAGGTTATTGAGATGACAGCAGAAGTTCGTGTACGTTATGCCCCGTCTCCGACAGGTCATTTACATATTGGCAATGCAAGAACGGCCTTATTTAATTATTTATTTGCAAGAAATCGCGGCGGTAAATTCATTGTTCGTATTGAGGATACAGACGTGAAGCGCAACGTGGCTGGCGGAGAAGAGAGTCAGCTGACTTATATGAAATGGCTGGGCCTTGATTGGGATGAGAGCATTGATATAGGCGGCGGATATGGTCCGTATCGCCAGACAGAGCGTCTCGACATTTACAATAAATATTGGCAGGAGCTGCTTGATCGAGGCCTTGCTTATCGCTGCTATTGTACGGAAGAAGAGCTTGAGAAGGAGCGGGAAGAGCAAACCCTGCGCGGCGAGACACCGCGGTATTCCGGACAGCACCGCAATTTGACGGAGGAGCAGCGCCAGGCTTATGAAGCTGAAGGCCGCATTCCAAGCATCCGGTTTCGTGTGCCGGAAAATCGCACCTATACGTTTGACGATATAGTAAAAGGCGCAATCAGCTTCGACACTTCTGAGATGGGCGATTTTGTCATTGTGAAGAAGGATGGCATTCCAACTTATAATTTTGCGGTAGCGCTGGACGATCATTTGATGAAAATCAGTCATGTTCTGCGGGGAGAGGACCATATCTCCAATACGCCTCGCCAACTGATGATCTATGAAGCGTTCGGATGGGTGCCTCCACAGTTCGGTCATATGACACTTATTGTCAATGAACAGCGCAAGAAGCTAAGCAAGCGTGATGAATCTATCATTCAATTCATTTCGCAATATGATGAGCTCGGTTATTTGCCGGAAGCGATGTTTAATTTCATTGCGCTGCTAGGCTGGTCGCCTGAAGGGGAGCAGGAAATGTTCACCCGCGATGAGCTCGTGCAAATATTCAACCCAGAGCGCCTTAGCAAAAGCCCTGCCGTATTCGATACGCAGAAGCTTAGCTGGATGAATAACGAATATTTGAAGAAAGCCGAGCTTTCGCGTCTTGTTGATCTTTGCATCCCGCATCTGCAAAAGGCGGAGCGTGTCGCGGCAGAATTGGACGGGGAGGGACGAGCTTGGGTGACGGATCTCGTAGCGCTTCATCAGGATAAGCTGCGTTACGCAGCGGAGATTGTACCGATGACGGAGCTGTTCTTCCGCGAGACGGTTGCGGATGAAGAAGACGCCGCTGCCGTGCTTTCAGAGGAGCAGGTGCCAGTCGTGCTTCAGGCTTTCCTTGATTTGATAGAAGCGGGAGAGCAGCCGTTCCAGGTGGATAGTATTAAGGAAATGATTAAGGCCGTTCAGAAGGGAACAGGCTTCAAAGGAAAGCAGCTGTTTATGCCGATTCGCGCCGCGCTTACCGGACAAACGCACGGGCCTGATTTGAATCAGTCGATCGCGCTGCTTGGCAAACAAAAGGTGATCGACCGTTTGCGCGAGCGTTTGGCTGAGCTGGGCTCTTAGCAGACTGCAGTCTACAGCTGCGCGGATATGTGATAATGTCCTTGTCACCTATTTCGCTATTAGGTATACTATGACTAATAATTAAATGATTGAAACGGCCATGAACAGGAGAAGTACGTTTGCCTGTGGATTCGCAGAGAGGACAACCGTCATTCGAATCGGCGTCGCAATAGCAGCGGCAATGGATTAAGGAATGAGGCTGAAAGTTGTCTGGTCCACCAAGCGGAAATATGCACCTGGGAGCCTTGTTCCGAGCTGCTGCGGCAGAAATTGCACGATCATAAGGATACGGCCGATGGTTGTATCGTTCATGACGATGTATATTTCGGCTAAGCAGGGTAGGCGACAACGTATCGTCCGCGTTAAGGACTTGAAGAAGGACGTCCGCCGATGGTTACTCGGAGGTCTGTTCAAGCAGAGTGGAACCGCGAGATGACACGCCTCTGCAGCATAGGATGCTGCAGAGGCTTTTTATTTTTAAACAAAAAGGGAGTCTTGACTATGCTTCGCCATTTCCGATCGGATATTAAGGCGGTTTTCGAGAATGACCCGGCTGCCCGAAGCCGGTTTGAGGTCATTTTTACTTATTCGGGCTTGCACGCCATATGGGCTCATCGTATCGCTCATCTCTTGTACCGCAGAGGCTGGTTCACGCTGGCACGTATGATCTCGCAAGTGAGCCGCTTTATGACGGGAATTGAAATTCATCCGGGTGCTCGCATTGGTGATCGGTTATTTATTGATCATGGCATGGGGGTCGTCATCGGGGAAACCTGTGAAATCGGGGATGATGTCGTCATCTATCAGGGAGTTACGCTTGGCGGCACCGGCAAGGAGAAGGGAAAGCGTCATCCGACAATTGGCAATAATGTGGTCATAGGGTCGGGAGCGAAGGTGCTTGGCTCATTCTCCATAGGCGATTTCTCTAACATTGGGTCAAATGCTGTGGTGCTTCGCGAAGTGCCTATGAACTGTACGGTAGTCGGAAATCCGGGGCGCGTTGTCAAGCGGGACGGACAGCGTGTTGGCGATCGGCTCGATCATGCACAGCTGCCTGATCCGGTAATCGAGATGTTCCGTACGATGCAAAAGGAAATTGATGATTTGAAGTCCGAGCTTTCGAAGCTTCGGAAACCTGTGGCTGAAGGAGAATTGCGAAAATGACAATATCGATTTATAACACCCAATCACGGCAGAAGGAGCCGTTCCAGTCCTTGGAGCCAGGCCAGGTCAAAATGTACGTCTGCGGCCCGACTGTTTATGACTATATCCATATTGGCAATGCAAGGCCGGTTATATTTTTTGATGTCGTACGGCGATATTTGGAGGAAATCGGTAATGAGGTTCAGTATGTCGTGAACTTTACCGATGTAGACGACAAGCTTATTCGTAAAGCGGAGCAGCTGGGAACGACAGTGCCGGAGGTAGCGGAAAAGTTCATTGCGGCATTTTACGAGGACATTGAATCGCTGGGCGTACGCAAAGCAACGTTAAATCCCCGTGTAACCGATCATATTCCTCAAATCGTTGCGTTTATTCAAGGTCTAATCGACAAAGGATATGCTTATACGAGCGAGGGTGATGTGTATTTCCGGACCTCGTCCTTTGCGGAATACGGCAAGCTGTCGCATCAAAATATCGATGAGCTGCAATTCGGTATTCGTATCGAGGTTGGAGATCGCAAAGAGAACCAGCAGGACTTTGTCCTGTGGAAGGGCGCAAAGCCCGGCGAAATTAAATGGGAGAGTCCTTTTGGCGAGGGGCGTCCAGGCTGGCATATTGAATGCTCCGCTATGGCTCGCGCTTACCTCGGAGATACGCTTGATATTCATGGCGGCGGGCATGATCTGCAATTCCCTCATCATGAATGTGAGGTAGCGCAATCGGAGGCTCTTACGGGCAAGCCGCTGGCTAACTATTGGATGCATAACGGATATATTCATATTAATAATGAGAAAATGTCCAAATCGCTGGGCAACGGTATTACGGTGAATGAGCTGGTGAAGCGGGTGAAGCCGCATGCGATCCGTTATTTCATGCTGGCGACGCATTACCGCAATCCGCTTAATTTCAACGATGATACGATCGCGCAAGCGGAGAAAAGCGTGGAGCGCATCGCGAATTGTGCGGCTAACCTTAAGCACCGCATATCGGCAGGCGGCAGCGGGATGGAAATCTCGGTTGGAAGTGTAAAAGGACTGACGGCATCGGGGGATGACGAGCTTGATGCGAGGTTGAAAATGGTATTTGAGCAGTACCATGCGAAAATGAGCGATGACTTCAACACGCCTGATGCGATAACCGCTGTATTTGATTTGGTAACAGAGGCGAATCAATATATGAATCGTACCGACGCAACCTCGCAGGGACTTCAGGCCTTGCTGGCTTTATTGGAGCGTATGGATGCCGTGCTTGGAATTCTGCCAATGCAGCAAGCGGACGCCGCTTTGCTGGATGAGGATATCGAGCAGCTTATCGTAGAGAGAACGGAAGCGCGGAATTCGAAAAATTGGGCAAGAGCGGATGAAATTCGCGATCTGCTTATCGAGAAAGATATCGTGCTTGAGGATACGCCGCAAGGTATCCGTTGGCGGCGCAAATGAGCGGGCGGATCGATTCGAACGCGCTGCTGTTTCATTTGCCGGCCAAAACGCCGAGGCTCATGAATCCTGTCGTTCTTGCGTATATAGGCGATGCCGTATTCGAGCTGCTTGTACGTCAATATTTAATATCGCTGCCTAACCAGAAGTCACATCACTTGCACCGGGAAGCGACAAAATTTGTTTCAGCGAAGGGACAGCGGCGGATATTGGAGAGCTGGCAGCCGCATTTGAGCGAGGAAGAGACGGACATTGTCCGCCGCGGCCGCAATGCCAAATCCGGCACTCCGCCCAAAAATGCGAATCCAACCGATTACCGCCTTGCAACGGCATTGGAGAGCTTAGTCGGTTATTTATATTACGAAGGCCGGATGGAACGGTTGAATGAACTGCTTATGATCGGACTGCGGGATGAAGGATAGCATTGCATAACTTTTAGGAGGATAACCCATGACAGAGGAAATAAACCAGGAGGAAATCATCGCTGGGAAGCACCCCGTGCTTGAAGCGCTGCGTTCTGGACGTGAATTAAACAAAATATGGATTGCTGACGGCGCTCAGAAAAGTCTAACACAGCCTATCGTAGCTGAAGCGAAAAAGATGGGGATTGTGGTTCAGTTTGTTGACAAAAGAAAGCTGGACAGCTTGGCCCCCGGCGTGACGCATCAAGGGGTTGTCGCGCAAGCAGCAGCTTTTGCTTATGTGGAAGTGGAGGAGCTGCTTGAACGCGCAGGCAAGCTCGGAGAAACACCGTTTATATTGTTATTGGATGAGATTGAGGATCCGCATAACCTGGGCTCCATTCTCCGGACTGCGGAGTGTACTGGTGTGCATGGCGTCATAATTCCGAAACGCCGTGCCGCAGGCTTGACGGCTACTGTCCTGAAAACATCAGCAGGCGCTGCGGAGCACGTGCCGGTTGCTCGAGTGACGAATTTGGCGCAGACGATCGACAAGCTGAAGGAAGCGGGAGTTTGGGTAGCAGGTACGGATGTGTCTGCTGCGCAGGACGTATACAAGATGAAATTTGATATGCCTCTTGCAATCGTGATTGGGAATGAGAGCAAAGGGATGGGAAGGCTTATAAAAGAAAAGTGCGACTTTCTCGTAAAACTCCCGATGCTGGGGCAGTTGAATTCGCTGAACGCATCCGTAGCGGCTGGGGTGCTTATGTATGAAGTCGTAAGACAGCGTCGGAGTGTCTAGTGCATGAACCGGCGAGATGACATTTTGTTAGTAGACGGGTATAACATAATTGGCGCTTGGCCGGTGCTGGAGAAGCTGAAGGAGCATGACCTGGAGGATGCTCGCGATAAGCTGCTGGATATGATGGCAGACTATCAGGGTTATACAGGCATGCAGGTATACATTATATTCGATGCCCATCAGGTTCCTGGACTCGGTGCGACTTATCGGCATCATAAGCTGACCGTCGTCTATACAAAAGAGAAAGAGACGGCTGATGAATGTATTGAGCGCCTTTGCTCGGAACTGTACGCGCGGCGTAGAAATATTTACGTAGCAACCTCTGATCTGGTCGAGCAGCATGTCGTTTTTGGAAAAGGCGCTCTTCGTGTCTCAGCCCGCGAGCTGCTGATCGATATTGGCGAGAATCGTAAAAACATCGAACATTCGCTGCGTGAGGACAAGTCTAGCAAACGCAATTCAGTAGACGGTATTGTTAGTGACGAGGTGCTGAGCCAGCTTGAGCGGCTGCGCCGGGGTAAGCGCTGAGCAACGAAATGATTGCTTCGTTAAATCGAACGGACCGAAAGAGCTTTGGAAGTTAATGGATGCTTCTCGTTGATGTAACAATGTTACATTTTTTCTAGTAAATCGTCGCTTTACAGAGGCCGATCGGTTGACGGTGTATGGTTACTTCATGTATACTGGCTCTATGTTTCTTGGAAACAAGACTCTATAATCTAGCGGTGTACGCCTTGCAGGCCGGAGGGATAGTTCGTGAGCATCGACCTCAAAGAATGGAGTACGCTCGAGTATGACAGCAGTACGGACGAGGATATCGTCGAAGCGGTCCGCAATGGCGACAGCATAGCGCTGGAGTATTTAATTAACAAGTATAAGAATTTTGTGAGAGCCAAGGCGCGCTCCTATTTTCTTATCGGTGCGGATCGTGAAGATATCGTGCAGGAGGGTATGATTGGCCTGTTTAAAGCAATTCGTGATTTTAATGGCGATAAGCTTGCAAGCTTTAAAGCTTTTGCTGAATTGTGCATAACACGGCAGATCATTACGGCGATTAAGACAGCTACGCGTCAGAAGCACATTCCGCTTAATTCCTATGTGTCACTTGACAAGCCTATTTATGATGAGGATTCGGATCGCACGCTGCTGGATGTCATTTGCGGCACACGAGTTTCTGATCCTGAAGAGCTTATTATTAATCAAGAAGAGTTCAGTGGATTGGAAGATAAAATGTCCGAAATACTAAGCGACCTTGAACGAAAGGTGCTTATGCTGTATCTGGACGGCAGATCCTATCAGGAGATAGCCGTTGATTTGGACAGACATGTGAAATCAATCGATAATGCTCTGCAGCGTGTGAAGCGGAAGCTGGAGCGCTACTTAGAAGTCAGAGACATTCACGGATAACGGCATATATACGTAAATTAACCGAACGAAGGGCTGTCTTCCATCTGGCGGTGTCCGGATGGAATTAACGGTCTTTTTTTGTTTTAAAAGGAAATAAAGCGACGATACTGATAGAGACGAGACCGATGTCGCTTCTGTTGCCAAATATTCGTAGGCTGTACACTTATCTTTTACATTGACATGAAAAATGCACTGTGATAAAGTGTTTAGGTAGGCCTAAATTCGAGGTTTTTTTTCGTTTTGGCGTTGGAATCAATGCTCTTCCAAATAGAGTTTTATGATTCGTATTTTGTAGCAGTTCGGGAGGTGTAATTCAATGCGGGTAATTATCACGTTGGCATGCACAAACTGCAAACAGAGAAACTATGCGAGCACCAAGAACAAACGCAATCACCCCGACCGCATCGAGTTGAAGAAGTTTTGCAAGTTCTGTAACGAGCAGACTCCTCATCGCGAGACGAGATAGTCAATTGGAGGTGTGAACGTGGCATTTTTGGCTAAACTGAAGCAAGGCTTTGGTAATACGTTTAGTTTTTTTGCCGACAGCTGGGCTGAACTGAAGAAGGTTCGCTGGCCAAGTCGTAAAGAGTTGACAAGCTATTCGATCGTAGTTTTGCTTACGGTCACGTTTGTAACGATTTACTTTTGGCTTCTTGACATCGGAATCTCGTCTCTGGTTGAACTCATTGTTTAAGAAGGGACCAAAGGTGGATTTGAGATGGAAATAAGATGGTACGTCGTGCATACTTACTCCGGTTATGAGAACAAAGTAAAAGCCAATCTGGAGCGTCGCGTTGAATCGATGGGCATGGAAGACAAAATTTTTCGTGTCCTCGTTCCTATGGAAGATGAAGTGGTAGAGAAGGATGGCAAGAAAAAAACCGTCCAACGCAAAGTCTACCCCGGATATGTTCTGGTGGAAATGGTTCAAACTGACGATTCTTGGTACGTTGTTCGGAATACGCCGGGCGTGACTGGGTTTGTAGGATCAACAGGTTCCGGTTCCAAACCGACTCCTCTATTGCCTGATGAAGTGGAGCAGATTTTGAAGCACATGGGTATGGAAGAGCCGAAGCCGAAAATCGAGTTTGATCTGAAGGAAACAGTCCGTGTCAAAGTAGGTCCTTTTGCTGATTTCGTGGGTACGGTAGAAGAAATTTTGCTGGACAAAGCGAAGCTGAAGGTTCATGTGAACATGTTTGGCAGGGAGACCCCGCTTGAGCTTGATTATACTCAAGTGGAGAAGATATAATATCTGGTTTCCGGATTCATCGGATTCGTCTGATGAAGGTTTTATCGCGAGGCTGCTGTATCATTTAAAGTGATATGGATTGCTTACGCATGGATTACAGGGTAAGGAGGTGTCAGGCATGGCAAAAAAGGTCATCAAGATGGTCAAACTGCAAGTTCCTGCAGGTAAAGCAAACCCAGCGCCACCAATCGGTCCAGCACTAGGTCAAGCAGGCGTTAACATAATGGCATTCTGTAAAGAGTTTAACGCTCGTACCGCAGATCAAGCAGGTTTGATTATTCCAGTTGTTATTACAGTATTCGAAGACCGTTCCTTTACTTTCGAGACGAAAACTCCGCCGGCAGCAGTATTGCTTCGCGTAGCAGCAGGTATCGAAAAAGGTTCAGGCGAACCGAACAAGAAGAAGGTCGCTACTGTAAAACGTGACAAAGTTCGTGAAATCGCTGAGCAAAAAATGCCGGATCTAAACGCAGCTAACGTTGAGGCAGCTATGCGTATGGTTGAAGGTACAGCTCGCAGTATGGGCGTAACAATCGTCGACTAATATCGCCTCGTCTGTTCTGGACGAATGCGTAGAGTCTGCTGCAAAGCGGCTTGCTTTGCAAAGCTTCGGCTTTGCAGGTGGGAGGATCATCCCTAGGAGGATTTTCCGCTATAACCACATAAGGAGGATAATACAATGGCTAAACATGGTAAAAAATATGTAGAAGCTGCTAAGCTTATTGACAGCGAAGCAACATACGAGCCTTTGGAAGCAATTGAGCTTGTAAAGAAGGCTGCGACAGCTAAATTCGACGAATCCGTTGAAGTGGCAGTTCGTCTGGGTGTAGACCCTCGTAAACAAGACCAAGCCGTTCGTGGCGTAGTTGTACTGCCGCACGGTACTGGTAAAACAAAACGCGTTCTCGTTTTCGCAAAAGGCGAAAAAGTGAAAGAAGCGGAAGCTGCTGGCGCTGACTATGTTGGCGATGCAGACATGATTAACAAAATCCAACAAGGCTGGTTTGAATTCGACGTTTGCGTAGCAACGCCGGATATGATGGCTGAAGTTGGTAAGCTTGGACGGATTCTAGGCGGTAAGGGCTTGATGCCTAACCCGAAAGCTGGTACAGTAACGTTTGACGTTGCGAAAGCCGTTCAAGAAATCAAAGCCGGTAAGATTGAATACCGTCTTGATAAAGCAGGTCAAATCCACGCTCCAATCGGTAAAGTATCGTTCGACGCTGAGAAGCTGAACGAGAACTTGAAAGCATTGCTTGATGCGCTTGTTCGTGCAAAGCCGGCTGCTGCTAAAGGGATTTACTTGAAAAACATTGCTGTTTCTTCGACAATGGGCCCTGGCGCTCGAGTGGCGACTGCGGTTTACCGCTAAGAAACGCAACTGACATTCGAATACGCATACCGTAGACAGTAGGTGCCGCTAGGCTTAATTTCCTACCGAGGTGTTATGATAAAACGTTTTGAAGCGAATTCAGCCTTTTAGGTTGATATGCGATAACGACATCATGGCCTTCGCATTGTCTGCGAAGGCCTTTCTCATGCATCGAGGCGTGGAAAGCCCGTCGTATTAACGGAATGTATAC
The DNA here is from genome assembly GCF_049725345.1 of Paenibacillus praedii. NCBI lineage: Bacteria > Bacillati > Bacillota > Bacilli > Caryophanales > Paenibacillaceae > Paenibacillus > Paenibacillus praedii. Next base: position 21,563 of record NZ_JBMWAM010000027.1, read on the forward strand.
TATTACGGGAGGTGTACAGTTTGGCTAACGCAAAGATTATTCAAGAGAAACAAGAGGCGGTTGCAGTAATCGCGACGAAGCTTACACAAAGCTCCAGCACGGTTATCGCTGACTATCGTGGATTGAACGTTGCGCAAGTAACTGAGCTTCGTAAGCAGCTTCGTGAAGCAGGCGTTGAATTCCAAGTTTTGAAAAACTCACTCGTTCGCCGCGCTACTGAAGGCACAGAATTGTCTGGATTAAACGACATTTTAACAGGTCCTACAGCTATCGCGTTCGGCAGTGAAGATTCTATTGCTCCAGCGAAAATTCTTAACAATTTTGCTAAAAAGAACGATGCTTTGAAGCTTAAAGGCGGCGTTGTTGAAGGTAAAGTTGTTGATGCTGAGCAAATCAAGGCACTTGCAGAGCTCCCTTCCCGCGAAGGTTTGCTTTCTATGCTCCTCAGCGTATTGCAGGCTCCAGTGCGCAACTTCGCGCTTGCAGTTAAAGCAGTCGGTGATAAGCAAGAAGCACAAGCTTAAGTATAGAATTTATTTCAGTAAGAGCTTTTTCCGGTTGAAACCAGCCGTATAAACAAAAAAATAAACTAAATTTTCGGAGGTATATCCATGTCTAAAGAGCAAATCTTAGAAGCGATTAAAGCTATGACCGTTCTTGAACTGAACGACCTTGTAAAAGCAATTGAAGAAGAATTCGGTGTAACAGCTGCAGCTCCAGTAGCAGTAGCTGCTGGCGGCGCTGCTGAAGCTGCTGAGCAAACTGAGTTCGACGTAATTCTTACAAGCGCTGGCGCTTCCAAAATCAACGTAATCAAAGTTGTTCGCGAAATCACAGGTCTTGGCCTGAAAGAAGCGAAAGACTTGGTTGACAGCGCTCCTAAAGCAATCAAAGAAAAAGTTGCTAAAGAAGAAGCAGAAGCGGTTCAAGCTAAGCTTACTGAAGCTGGCGCTGTAGTAGAAGTTAAGTAATATCTTTTCAATAGAATACAGCTGATCATGTAAACACACGATGCATCGGCTGACGAGCCCCTTGAACCCGTCAGGTTTCAAGGGGTTCGTTGTATGTTGAAGCGATAATATCGGGAGGGTTTGGATCATGTCGAATCACTATTACTCCCAAAGTCCGGATGTAAAGCATAATCGTCATATACACGAAGTATCACTGCGAGGCTTTTCGTTCCGACTTGTGACGGATGCCGGTGTTTTTTCGAAATCGGGTGTTGACTATGGGAGTCGGGTGTTAATAGACGCATTGGAGCTTGAACCGAATGCGAAGGTGCTGGATGTTGGCTGCGGCTATGGTCCAATCGGATTAACAGCGGCGAAGCTTGTGTCTCAGGGTCAAGTAACAATGATTGATATTAATGAACGTGCAGTGGAGCTATCAAAAGAAAATGCAATACTTAACGGGATATCTAACGTAACTGTGTTACAGAGTGATGTTTATGAAGCTGTGAATGCCATGCAGTTCAATGCGATTATTACAAATCCGCCGATTCGTGCAGGCAAAACGATAGTCCATCAGATTTTTGAAGAAGGATATCATTTGCTTGAGAAAGGCGGAAGCATGTGGGTTGTTATTCAGAAGAAGCAAGGTGCGCCTTCGGCGAAGGCCAAGCTCGAATCGCTCTTTGGTGAGGTAATTGAAGTAACGAAGGAAAAAGGCTATCATATTTTTCGGGCAATAAAGGGCTAGTTGGTTATAGGACAAGAGATCGATTTATAATTTTTGAAAATAGTTTAAAAGTCTCTGAGAAAATTATTGACTTGACATTTTGAATGTGGTAAGATTATAAAATGTCAGCATTAAAGTGGGCTCAATCTCTTTAGTTAACTAAAATGTCAAGTGTGATTTTAGAGCGCGGAATGCATAAAATAAACACATTTGACGTATAATGTTTACGTTTTGGGCAAAATTACTTGATATGAGACTATCGCATCCGCGCTGTGATTGGTTAACTGCCGGAACATGCTCTTTTTTCGAACTATTCGATAAGGGCTTTTCTTTATTTGACTATATAGGCGGCTGGTTCCGACTATAGTGACGCAGTAAGTATCGATGCTGTGATACAGACATGAGGGGTGAGGTTAAGTTGGCAGGACAACTTGTTCAGTATGGTCGGCGCGCGCGCAGAAGCTACGCCAGGATCAACGAGGTGCTGGAAGTCCCGAACCTGATTGAAATCCAACAAAAATCGTATGAGAAGTTTTTGGAAAGCGACTTAATTGAGTTGTTCCAAGACATTTCTCCGATTTCGGACTTTACGGGCAATCTATCGCTTGAGTTTATCGACTATAGCTTAGGCGAGCCGAAATATTCGGTCGATGAATCAAAAGAGCGCGACGTGACGTATGCAGCTCCTTTACGCGTTAAGGTACGACTTTTCAATAAGGAGACCGGCGAGGTAAAGGAACAAGAAGTTTTCATGGGTGATTTCCCGCTTATGACAGAGACGGGCACGTTTATTATTAACGGGGCCGAACGTGTCATAGTCAGCCAATTGGTTCGATCCCCAAGTGTTTACTTCAGCACGAAGGTCGATAAGAACGGGAAGAAAAACTATACCGCAACGGTTATTCCTAACCGCGGTGCTTGGCTTGAGCTTGAAACGGATGCCAAAGATATTATTTACGTTCGTATTGACCGGACCCGGAAAATACCGGTAACGGTGCTTTTGCGTTCGCTTGGTTTCGGAACAGACGCAGAGATCCTTGATCTCCTCGGCCACGATGAGTACATTCGCAACACACTAGATAAGGACAACACCGATTCGACGGAGAAAGCGCTGATCGAGATTTATGAGCGTCTTCGCCCGGGCGAGCCGCCTACCTTGGATAATGCGAAGAGCCTCTTGGTCGCACGCTTCTTTGACCCGAAACGATATGACCTGGCCAATGTCGGCCGGTATAAAATAAACAAGAAGCTTCACATTAAGAATCGTTTGTTCAACCAACGGCTTGCAGAAACCCTGGTTGATCCGACTACCGGTGAAATTATCGCTGAAGCTGGTCAGATGATTGACCGCCGCTTACTGGACGAGATTCTCGAAAAGTTGGAAACTGATGTGGGTTTCAAAACCTATCATGTCGCTAACGGTGTTTTGGATGCGGATAGTATTCCACTGCAAACCATTAGCGTATTCTCGCCGTATGACGAGAGCAAGGTTATTAAAGTCATTGCGAATGGCATTATTGATAAATCCGTAAAGCACATAACGCCTGCGGATATTATTTCTTCCATTAATTACTTTATTAACTTGCTTCATGGCGTCGGCAGCACGGATGATATTGACCACTTGGGCAATCGTCGTCTGCGTTCGGTAGGCGAGCTGTTGCAAAACCAATTCCGTATCGGCTTGTCCCGTATGGAACGGGTTGTGCGCGAAAGAATGTCCATTCAAGACGCGAATGCCATTACGCCTCAGGCGCTGATTAACATTCGACCGGTCATTGCATCGATAAAAGAATTTTTTGGCTCCTCGCAGCTTTCTCAGTTCATGGATCAAACGAATCCGCTTGCTGAACTGACGCATAAGCGTCGTTTATCCGCACTCGGACCGGGCGGTTTGACGCGGGAACGCGCAGGCTTCGAGGTTCGTGACGTCCATCACTCCCATTATGGGCGGATGTGTCCGATCGAGACGCCGGAGGGACCGAACATCGGTTTGATCAACTCCTTGTCTTCTTTTGCTCGAATTAACGAATATGGCTTCATTGAAGCGCCATACCGTTGGGTTGATCCGAAGACGGGTGTCGTTACTGAACAAATCGCATATTTGACTGCGGATGAAGAAGATAACTATGTCATCGCGCAAGCAAATGCGGAGCTTACATCCGACAGTACCTTTAAAGAAGAGAACACGATCGTTCGTTACAATAAACAAGCAGATAATATTTTGACGATGCCGAGCGAGCGCGTTGACTACATGGACGTTTCACCTAAGCAGGTTGTATCGGTTGCGACAGCGTTAATTCCGTTCCTGGAGAACGATGACTCCAACCGTGCTCTCATGGGCTCGAACATGCAACGTCAAGCCGTTCCTCTCCTTATTCCGAAAGCTCCTTTTGTCGGTACGGGAATGGAGCATAAAGCGGCTAAGGACTCGGGCGTATGTGTCGTCTCCAAACACGACGGCGTGATCGAACGCGCGTCTGCTAATGAAATCTGGCTTCGTCGAGTTGAACAAATCGATGGTAAGCCGGTAACAGGTGACTTGGTCAAACATAAGCTGCACAAGTTTATGCGTTCTAACCAAGGTACATGTATCAACCAACGTCCGCTAGTGCGTAAAGGCGACGTAATCAAGAAAGGTGATATTCTCGCAGACGGTCCTTCTACTGAAATGGGCGAATTGGCTCTTGGACGCAACGTAGTTGTTGCTTTCATGACGTGGGAAGGATACAACTACGAGGATGCGATCCTACTTAGTGAGAAGCTTGTGAAAGAGGATGTTTACACTTCTATTCACATTGAAGAATATGAGTCTGAGGCTCGCGATACGAAGCTTGGACCAGAAGAAATCACACGTGATATTCCGAATGTCGGCGAAGAGGCTCTTCGTAATCTTGACGAGCGCGGCATCATCCGTGTCGGTGCCGAAATTGGTGCCGGCGACATCCTAGTAGGTAAAGTAACGCCGAAAGGCGTGACGGAGCTTACTGCGGAGGAAAGATTGCTTCATGCGATCTTCGGTGAGAAGGCTCGTGAAGTTCGTGATACTTCGCTTCGTGTACCGCATGGTACTGACGGAATTGTCGTAGACGTGAAAGTATTTACACGTGAGAACGGCGACGAATTGCCACCTGGCGTTAATCAATTGGTTCGTGCTTACATCGCCCAAAAACGGAAAATTTCCGAGGGTGACAAAATGGCGGGACGTCATGGTAACAAAGGGGTTATTGCTCGCATCATGCCGGAAGAGGATATGCCGTTCCTGCCGGATGGCACACCTGTAGAAGTTGTTCTTAACCCGCTCGGCGTACCGTCGCGGATGAACATCGGGCAGGCACTAGAGGTTCACTTGGGTATGGCTTGTAAGCATCTTGGTATTCACGCGGCTACGCCGGTATTTGACGGCGCGCGCGAGAATGACGTTTTCGATACGATGGAAGAAGCTGGAATGCAGCGTAACGGTAAAACTGTCCTGTATGATGGTCGCACCGGGGAATCGTTCGAACGTGAAGTGACGGTTGGGGTCATGTATATGATCAAGCTGGCGCACATGGTTGATGACAAGATTCACGCTCGTTCCACAGGTCCTTATTCACTCGTTACGCAGCAGCCGCTCGGTGGTAAAGCACAGTTCGGCGGACAGCGCTTCGGGGAGATGGAGGTATGGGCGCTTGAAGCATATGGCGCTGCGTACACCCTGCAAGAGATATTGACCGTGAAGTCCGATGACGTGGTTGGACGTGTGAAAACATACGAATCGATCGTCAAAGGCGAGAATGTTCCAGAACCAGGCGTTCCAGAGTCGTTTAAAGTTTTGATCAAAGAGCTTCAAAGCTTAGGTATGGATGTTAAAATCCTAACTGAGAATGAGGAAGAGATTGAAATGAAAGAGTCGGACGATGAGGATGAGGCAACGGGCGACAAGCTGAACCTTAACTTGGAAGGCACCGAAGTAATTGTTGAGTAAATGAATGGATTCCGTCTATGGTCACGCGCTCTGGACGGAATCCGATTTTTAGAAGAGACAGTCATACATGACGGAGGAGGGTTGCTCCTTGTTGGACGTGAACAACTTCGAGTATATGAAAATCGGTCTGGCTTCGCCGGATAAAATACGTTCGTGGTCCCGCGGAGAAGTTAAAAAGCCGGAGACGATCAACTATAGGACCTTAAAGCCGGAGAAGGAAGGGCTCTTCTGCGAGAAAATTTTCGGACCTACTAAAGACTGGGAATGTCATTGCGGCAAATATAAACGCGTTCGTTACAAAGGCGTTGTATGTGATCGCTGCGGCGTTGAAGTAACTCGCGCGAAGGTTCGTCGTGAGCGTATGGGTCACATTGAGCTTGCTGCTCCTGTTTCTCATATTTGGTATTTCAAAGGTATTCCGAGCCGCATGGGCTTAGCGCTTGATATGTCCCCTCGTTCACTTGAGGAGATCATTTATTTTGCATCTTATGTGGTTACGGATCCTGGTGATACGCCGCTTGAGAAAAAACAGCTGTTGTCCGAGAAGGAATATCGCAGCTATCGTGAGAAATACGGTTATGGCTTCCACGCGGGTATGGGTGCCGAAGCTGTCAAAAAGCTGCTTCAAGATATCGATGTCGAGAAAGAGCTTGAGCAATTAAGAGAAGAACTGCGCACCGCGCAAGGCCAACGCCGCAACCGTGCGATTAAGCGTCTCGAGGTCGTTGAAGCATTCCGTAATTCCGGCAACGAACCGGAATGGATGATTCTAGATGTGCTTCCGGTTATTCCGCCGGAGCTTCGTCCGATGGTTCAGCTCGATGGCGGACGTTTTGCAACGTCTGACCTTAATGACTTGTACCGCCGTGTTATTAACCGTAACAACCGTCTGAAGCGTCTTCTTGACTTGGGCGCACCTGACATCATCGTTCAGAACGAAAAACGGATGCTTCAAGAAGCCGTTGACGCTCTGATCGATAACGGTCGCCGTGGTCGTCCTGTTACGGGTCCCGGTAACCGTCCGCTTAAATCGCTCAGCCACATGCTGAAGGGTAAGCAGGGACGCTTTCGTCAGAACTTGCTCGGTAAACGGGTTGACTACTCTGGTCGTTCCGTTATCGTCGTAGGTCCTAACCTGAAAATGTTCCAATGCGGTCTTCCGAAGGAAATGGCGCTTGAGCTGTTCAAGCCGTTCGTTATGAAAGAGCTTGTCAATAAAGGTTTGGCTCATAATATCAAAAGTGCGAAGCGCAAAGTTGAACGCGTAAGCCCTGAGGTATGGGATGTGCTTGAGGAAGTTATCAAGGAACACCCTGTATTGCTTAACCGTGCCCCAACTCTTCACCGTCTCGGTATCCAAGCATTTGAACCGATTCTGGTCGAAGGACGCGCTATTAAGCTTCACCCGCTTGTATGTACAGCGTATAACGCTGACTTCGACGGTGACCAAATGGCCGTTCACGTTCCATTGTCTGCTGAAGCACAAGCAGAAGCGCGTTTGCTCATGCTTGCATCCGGCAACATCTTGAATCCGAAAGACGGCAAGCCAGTCGTTACTCCATCCCAGGATATGGTGCTTGGAAGCTTCTACTTAACGATGGATAACAAAGAGTCCAAAGGCAGCGGATCTGTATTCGGAACCATAAACGAAGCGATTTCCGCTTATCAGCGTGGTATTGTTTCCCTGCATGCTAGAATCTTTATTCCTGTTCGTGTGCTTAAGAAAACGAATTTCACCGAACAGCAACAGAAATCGTTGCTTGTTACTACGGTTGGTAAAGTAATCTTCAATGAAATTTTCCCTGAGGATTTTCCTTACATCAACGAAGCGACGAAAACAAATCTACTGCAAGGTACACCAGATAAATATTTTGTATACGAAAAAGGCGCTGACCTTACTAAGATCATGGAAGAGCTGGATACGCCAGGAGCTGTAGGCAAGGATTATCTTGCATTGGTCATTGCGGAGTGCTTCCGTCAATACCATACAACACTTACTGCGATTCTTCTTGACCGTATTAAGCAACTTGGTTTCACTTACTCGACTAAGGCTGGTATTACGATCGGTGTATCTGACGTTATCATCCCGAAAGAAAAGACAGAAATCATGAAGAGATCTGATGAGAAGGTCGCTACCGTTATGAATCAATACCGTCGCGGTTTGATTACGAACGATGAGCGCTATGACCGAATCATCACCATTTGGAGTAAATGTAAGGACGAAATCACCGAAGTTCTTATGAAATCGATGGATCGTTATAACAACATCATGCTTATGGTGGACTCCAAAGCTCGGGGTAACAAATCTCAAATTACACAGCTTGGCGGTATGCGCGGACTGATGGCAAACCCATCCGGACGTATTATCGAGTTGCCGATTAAATCGAACTTCCGTGAAGGTCTTACCGTACTCGAGTACTTTATCTCGACACACGGAGCGCGGAAAGGTTTGGCCGATACAGCGCTTCGTACAGCTGACTCCGGTTACTTGACTCGTCGTTTGGTTGACGTAGCGCAGGACGTTATCGTTCGTGAGGATGATTGCGGTACGGACAAAGGCTTCGCTGTTAGCAAAATTCAAGATGGTAAAGAGGTTATTGAGGATCTCTATGACCGTATTGAGGGACGCTACGCGTTCGAAACCGTTCGTCATCCGCAAACCGGTGAGATTATCGTTAACCGTAGTGAGCTGATTGATTCGAACAAAGCCGATGCGATTATCGAAGCTGGCGTTGAGAAGCTTCAAATCCGCTCTGTTCTGAGCTGCCGTGCACGTCATGGCGTATGTAAGATCTGTTATGGTCGTAACTTGGCGACTGGCAAGCACGTTGAGATTGGTGAAGCGGTTGGCATTATCGCAGCACAATCCATCGGTGAGCCAGGAACACAGTTGACGATGCGTACGTTCCATACAGGCGGCGTTGCCGGCGATGATATAACTCAAGGTTTGCCGCGTATTCAAGAGTTGTTTGAAGCGCGTAATCCGAAGGGTCAAGCGATCATTTCTGAACTTGATGGTGTGATTAAAGAAATTCGTGAAGCGAAGGACCGTCGCGAGATCGAGGTTCAAGGCGAAGCGGAATCCAAAATTTATGCCGTTACTTATGGTTCGCGTATCCGCGTAGTTGAAGGTCAACAAATTGAAGCCGGCGATGAGCTGACTGATGGTTCGATTGACCCGAAAGATATGCTGCGCATCAAAGGTATCCGCGGCGTTCAAAACTATATTTTGCAGGAAGTACAGCGCGTTTACCGGAACCAGGGGGTTGAGATCAACGACAAGCACGTTGAGGTCATGATCAAGCAGATGCTCCGGAAGATCCGTATCGTAGACGCTGGCGGCACAGCACTTCTGCCAGGCGCTTTTGTCGATATTCATGAATATGAAGCGCAAAACCGCGAAGCGATTTTTGCAGGAGAAGAGCCAGCTGTTGCAAAACCTGTACTGCTTGGTATTACGAAAGCGTCGCTCGAGACAGATTCATTCTTGTCGGCGGCCTCGTTCCAGGAGACAACACGCGTATTGACTGATGCAGCCATCAAAGGAAAAGTCGATCAATTGCTTGGACTCAAGGAGAATGTTATTATCGGTAAGCTGATTCCTGCTGGTACGGGTATGCCACGCTACCGGAACATTCGTTTTGCCGGCATCGAGGATGACGTTGTCGAATCAGTCGATCTTGGGGCTGAATCGGAAGCTGTAGCCATCGAATAGATTTATCAATAGCAGGTTGTCAATTAAGCTGCTATGTATATAAGCGAAGGAGCGACACATCATTTGCTTACACTACAAGCTTCTGATGTACGCTCTTTCGCATGTTTATAAGCAATGATTTCATAATAAATGGTCCATATATGTTTTTCCTTAAAGCTTCTTGACATAAGTGTGCATTAGGTGATAATATATCGAAGTGTGCCTACGTTGTATGATCCCTGTGAGAAGAAATTGAAGGTGATATCATGCAATTTAAAGTCGGCGCGAAGCAAACGATGAAGATGCTCGAGCACAATAGAGCCATTGAAATCTATGTTGCGCGTGACGCAGATCCGCAGATGAGAGAGAAAGTTGTTCATCTATGTGAGCGGACGGGAGTTCCATACAAATGGATCGATACGATGGATGACCTTGGGGAAACCTGTGGAATCGAAATCGGTGCCGCGATGGCAGCCCTCGTGAAGGATGAAGAATAATGCAATTACCGTTTTTGTTAGTTGATTATTTTACGATGATTAACTGGCGGAAACTTTTGTTTGTTCTTTTATGAACCGCCTGGATCTGTGGGCTTAATTTTAGGTGAAATGTCTACCATATAAGCGTAAACGGCTGTTGCCGTCTTTTGGTGGAAAGAGTTCGTTGCGCGAAAGAATATAAGTAGATTTATAAACAACTTTTTATAAATTCTTATATTTTCAAAAGACATGAATTTAGGGAAGGGGGTGGCAACATGCCAACAATTAACCAGCTAGTCCGTAAAGGACGCCAAGCGAAAGTCGTTAAATCGAAATCGCCGGCATTGCAAAAAGGTTTCAACGCATTGAAACGTGAAGCTACTAACATCAGCGCTCCT
>NZ_JBMWAM010000027.1:31864-54132 GCF_049725345.1 Paenibacillus praedii
CGCGTAGAGGTTACAGCGTACATTCCAGGTATCGGACATAACCTGCAAGAGCACAGTGTGGTCTTGATTCGTGGCGGACGGGTAAAAGACCTTCCAGGGGTACGTTATCATATCGTTCGCGGCGCACTTGATACTGCAGGCGTTAACAATCGGAACCAATCTCGTTCGAAATACGGTACGAAACGTCCGAAAGTTAAAAAATCATAAGAATAGCTCTAATGGGTTATTGAAAAGCTTGAAATAACAACTACTAGAAGAAAGGGGGACTTTCTCATGCCACGCAAAGGTCCTGTAACAAAACGTGATGTGCTTCCAGATCCGCTGTATAACAGCAAGCTGGTAACACGCTTAATCAACCGCATTATGCTTGACGGTAAAAGAGGCGTTGCACAAACACTATTGTATGATGCTTTCAAACTGATTCAAGAACGCACGGGTAAAGATCCGATGGAAGTGTTCGAAGCAGCTTTGAAAAATATTATGCCAGTACTTGAGGTTAAAGCACGCCGTGTCGGCGGTGCAAACTACCAAGTACCTATCGAAGTTAAGCCAGAGCGCCGTACGGCACTTGGTCTCCGTTGGCTCGTGAACTACTCACGTAACCGCGGTGAGAAAACGATGGAAGAGCGTTTAGCTGCTGAAATTACAGATGCATCCAATAATACTGGAGCAGCTGTTAAGAAGCGCGAAGACACTCACAAAATGGCAGAAGCAAACAAAGCGTTTGCTCACTACCGCTGGTAGAATCTTAACATTCGAGAGGAGACAATTTTATGTCAAGAGAGTTCTCCTTGAAAAATACGCGTAACATCGGGATTATGGCGCATATAGATGCTGGTAAAACCACAACTACTGAACGGATCTTGTTTTTCACGGGCCGTACCCACAAAATCGGCGAGGTGCACGAAGGTGCAGCTACGATGGACTGGATGGAACAAGAACAAGAGCGCGGCATTACGATTACGTCTGCCGCGACTACCGCTCAATGGGATGGACACCGCATCAATATTATCGACACCCCGGGACACGTAGACTTCACAGTTGAAGTTGAACGTTCCCTACGCGTATTGGACGGGGCCGTAGGCGTTTTCAGTGCAAAAGAGGGCGTTGAGCCGCAGTCTGAAACTGTATGGCGTCAGGCTGACCGTTACGGCGTTCCGCGGATTGCATACATCAACAAGATGGACATCATTGGCGCAGACTTCCTAAATGTTATCAAGGACATGCGTGAGCGTCTGCAAGCTAATGCTGTAGCGATCCAAATTCCGATTGGCGCTGAAAATGATTTCCTAGGCGTAATCGATATTGTTGAACGCGTAGCATATACGTACAAAGATGATCTCGGGAAAGATCCTGAGAAAATCGCTATTCCTGCGGAGTACGCCGACCAAGTCGAAGAGCTTCGTACGGAATTGATTGAGAAGGTTGCCGAGCTGGACGAAGAATTAACGATGAAATATCTGGAAGGCGAAGAAATTACAATTCCAGAAATCAAAGCTGCACTCCGTAAGGGTGTTTGCGAAGTTAAAATCTTCCCAGTAATCGTTGGATCTTCTTACCGTAACAAAGGTGTTCAAATGATGTTGGATGCTGTAGTAGACTACCTGCCTTCACCACTCGATGTACCTTCAATTAAAGGTATACTTGAAGACGGTGAAGAAGGAGTACGTCCATCTTCAGACGAAGAGCCGTTCGCGGCTTTGGCTTTCAAAATCATGACTGACCCTTATGTTGGTAGACTGACGTTCTTCCGCGTTTATTCCGGAGTGCTGAAATCTGGTTCGTATGTTCTTAATTCAACTAAGGGCAAACGTGAACGGATTGGACGTATTCTTCAAATGCACGCGAATTCACGTCAAGAGATTTCGGAAGTTTACTCAGGTGATATTGCTGCCGCAGTTGGTCTTAAAGATACAACTACAGGTGACACACTTTGCGATGAGAAACATTCGATCATTCTTGAGTCTATGAACTTCCCTGAGCCGGTTATCTCGGTTGCGATCGAACCAAAAACGAAAGCTGACCAAGATAAACTAGGTATCGCAATTTCCAAATTGGCGGAAGAAGATCCTACTTTCCGTGCACATACGGATGAAGAAACAAACCAAACGATTATTTCTGGTATGGGTGAGCTTCACCTTGAAATTCTCGTTGACCGTATGTTCCGCGAATTCAAAGTGGAAACAAACGTTGGTAAACCGCAAGTTGCTTACCGTGAAACGTTCCGTGAAGCTGCGAAGGTTGAAGGTAAATTTGTACGTCAATCAGGTGGTAAAGGTCAATTCGGTCATTGTTGGGTTGAGTTTTCACCGCTTGAGCCAGGTTCAGGCTTTATATTCGAAAACAAAACAGTTGGTGGTTCAATTCCTCGTGAATTTATCGCTCCTATCCAGGCTGGTATTGAAGAGTCGATGAAGAACGGTGTAGTAGCCGGCTTCCCGCTCGTTGATGTCAAAGCTGTAGTTGTAGACGGATCTTACCATGATGTTGACTCCTCGGAGATGGCGTTTAAAATTGCAGGTTCGATGGCGCTTAAAGCTGCTAAAGAAAAATGTAAGCCAGTTCTTCTTGAGCCAATCATGAAGGTAGAAGTTACTGTTCCTGAAGAGTACATGGGCGATGTTATGGGTATGCTGAATTCCCGTCGTGGTCGTATCGAAGGTATGGATAGTCGCGCAGGTGCGCAAATTATTCGTGCTAAGGTACCTCTCTCCGAGATGTTTGGTTATTCCACAACACTACGTTCCGGTACACAAGGACGTGGCGTATTCTCCATGGAGCTTTCTCACTATGAAGAAGTTCCAAAATCGATCTCCGAAGAGATCATTGCTAAGCACAAAGGCGAGTAATTGCTTTTGTTCTTATAAACCATTTGCTTTTGGCCGTCACCTCAGTTTGCTTGCAAACCAGATGCCGGCCCACACATAAAAAATTCATGATATATTGAGGAGGCTCAAGTTCAATGGCTAAGGCTAAATTTGAACGTAACAAACCGCACGTTAATATCGGTACTATCGGTCACGTCGATCACGGTAAAACGACTTTGACAGCAGCTATCACAACTGTACTTTCCAAAAAATATGGCGGTGCTGCAATTGCATTTGACCAAATCGATAAAGCTCCAGAAGAGCGCGAGCGCGGTATCACAATCTCGACAGCTCACGTTGAGTATGAGACGCCTGCTCGTCACTACGCACACGTTGACTGCCCAGGTCACGCCGACTATGTAAAAAACATGATTACTGGTGCTGCTCAAATGGACGGAGCTATTCTTGTAGTTTCCGCTACTGACGGTCCAATGCCACAAACTCGTGAGCACATCCTGCTTTCGAAGCAAGTTGGCGTTCCTTACATCGTTGTATTCTTGAACAAATGCGACATGGTTGAAGACGAAGAGCTTCTTGAATTGGTAGAGATGGAAGTTCGTGACCTTCTTACTGAGTATGAGTTCCCAGGCGACGACACTCCGATTATTCGTGGTGCAGCACGTGAGGCTCTTGCTAACCCAGAGGGTCCTTGGGCTGACAAAATCATCGAGCTCTTTGAGCAAGTTGACACTTACATCCCAACTCCAGAGCGCGACACAGCTAAGCCTTTCCTTATGCCTGTCGAGGACGTATTCACAATCACTGGCCGTGGTACAGTTGCTACAGGTCGCGTAGAGCGTGGCGTTATCAAAGTAGGCGACGAGGTAGAAATTATCGGTCTTGCTGAAGAATCCCGTAAGTCCGTAGTAACAGGCGTTGAAATGTTCCGTAAATTGCTTGACTCCGCTCAAGCTGGGGACAACGTAGGCGCATTGCTTCGCGGTGTAGAACGCAGCAACATTGAGCGTGGACAAGTTTTGGCTAAACCGGGTTCGGTTAAACCACACACAAACTTCACAGCACAAATCTACGTTCTTACTAAAGAAGAGGGTGGCCGTCACAAGCCTTTCTTCACTGGTTACCGTCCACAGTTCTACTTCCGTACAACTGACGTAACGGGTATCATCAACCTTCCAGAAGGCACTGAGATGGTAATGCCAGGCGACAACATCACTGTAACGGTTGAGCTTATCGCTCCAATCGCTGTTGAAGAGGGAACTCGTTTCTCTATTCGTGAAGGCGGCCGTACAGTAGGCGCTGGCGCTGTAGCTTCTATCCAAAAATAAGGCAAAGCGGCTTTAGCCGCTGCGTTTAAAAAGAGCCCTCACTTCGGTGAGGGCTCTTTTAAGTTGTGATTACAAGAAATCCTTAATGTAGGTGGCATATTTTTATATTAAAGTTGTGATTGACTGTATACTCTGGCCCATTTAATATTAGGGAATAGTAAAATAGGGTCGTCTTTGCTCGATTTATGCGTACGCTAACGTACAGTCATAGTCTTTAATGAGAGAAAGCGATAAAGCTCAGCTGTGTCCGATTAGCTCCAAATGAGCAGCACCGAACAGGCGACGATAATAATGGAAGGGGATTAAGAGGATGAAAAGAAAGTTTTGGCTAAGCCTTGCACTTGCATCGGTTATGGTTATTACTGCTGCTTGCGGCGCAAACACAGGCAGTACTGGTAACACAGGAAACACAGGCAGCAATGTATCAACAAATGAAGGCAATGAAGCGAATACGGGAGGAGATCCTGAAAAGGTGTATAAAATTGCGATCTCTCAGGTTGTTGAGCATGCTTCGCTTGATGCAACACGTCAAGGCTTTATCGATGCGCTCAAGGATGCTGGCATTGAGGAAGGCAAGAATTTGGAAATAGATTTTAACAATGCACAAGGTGATGCAACTAACTTTAAAACTATTTCGCAGAAAATTGCAACTGGCGATAGCGATCTTGCATTGGGTATTGCAACTCCGACAGCACAAACTTTAGTCGATGATGTAACGGACAGACCTGTATTATTCGCAGCCGTTACAGATCCTGTCGACGCAGGTATTGTACCGCAATTAGCAGCACCTGGCGGCAATGTAACTGGTGCGGCCGATACAAATCCAGACGCAATTATTCAAACGATGGATTTCATAGCAGCTCATTTTCCTGATGTAAAAGCAGTTGGGCTTGTCATTAATGAAGGTGAAACCAATGCAGTTATTATGGCAAATATTGCGGAAGAAGCATTAGCTAAGCATGGTATCGAGCTTGTGAAGGCTCCAGTCGCTACATCCTCTGACGTAAAACAAGCGATTGATTCATTAGTTGGACGCGTACAAGCCTTGTATATCACACTTGATAATATGGTAGTTAGCGGCGCGGATGCTATCATTGAAGTGGCTAATGAAAATGACATTCCGTTTTTCTCCGCTGACCGCGATACAGTTGAGAAGGGTGCATTTGCAACAGTTGGTTTTAAATATTATGATCATGGTTACGAAGTAGGACAAATGGCCGTTGAGATTTTGAAAAACGGTAAAAATCCTGGCGAGATGGATGTTACGGTTCCACAGAAGCTGGACTTCATTATTAATATGAAAGCTGCTGCAGAGCAAGGTGTTACCGTTACGGACGAAATGAAAAGTATGGTTAAGGATCCAGGGAACAATATTATCGAGTAAGCTGCTGCTTTTTTGATAAAAATAATAAAAACATCGGATACATGGGGTGATCGGTACTATTCGTTCACCCCCTTGTTATGCTAGAGGAGGTATATCTATGCTGGTCTCCATGCAAGGTGCAGTAGAAAGTGGATTGTTATATGCACTTATGGCACTTGGCGTATACATTACGTTTCGCATTCTCGATTTTCCGGATTTAACGGTTGATGGAAGCTTTACGACAGGTGCTGCTATAGGCACGGTCATGACATTGAATGGTATAGCACCATGGATTGCGATTGTATGTGCTTTTTTAGGTGGTGCTTTAGCGGGTACATGTACGGGATTGCTTCATACAAAAGGCAAAATTAATGGATTGCTTTCAGGTATTATTATGATGATTGCTTTATATTCCATAAATCTGCGTATTTTGGGCAAACCAAATATATCGCTCAGGAATGAAGCTAATTTATTTGAAAATGTATCGATTCTTGTATTCATGATCATCTTCATCATCGTCGTGAAAATTACACTTGATTTGTTTTTTAAGACAGATCTGGGTTTAAGCCTAAGGGCCACCGGTGATAATGCTCGAATGATTCGAAGCTTTGGAGCCAACACAGACACTACAACGATTCTTGGTATCGCGTTATCCAATGCGCTCGTTGCTACTTCAGGCGGTTTGATTGCACATTATCAGAAGTTTGCTGACAACGGCATGGGTATCGGTATGATCGTCATCGGCCTCGCCTCCGTCATTATCGGTGAAGCTATATTCGGTGCGAAGACGATATTTAGAGCAACGCTGGCAGTTATATTGGGCTCTGTTATTTATCGAATTATTATTGCTTTTGCGATTCGAGTTGAATGGTTAGAGACATCCGATATGAAGCTGATTACAGCGATAATCGTAATTTTTGCGCTCATCATTCCTTATATGCGGAGAGTATGGAAGCAGAAAAGTCTGGCGCGCAAACGAACGGTTGAAGTGCTTGCTAAGCTTGAAGAAAAGCCACTGGGAGGTGGGCGCTGATGCTGGAAATTGCGAAGGTATCCAAGCTGTTCAATCCGGGTACGGTGGATGAGAAGACTGCTCTCGTAGCAGCGAATTTATATATGAAACCAGGCGATTTTGTTACCGTCATTGGAAGTAACGGTGCAGGAAAGTCGACACTAATGAATATTATTTCAGGCGTGATGCAGCCAGATGCCGGCGAAGTGCGCATCGATGGCAGGAATGTTAGCGGATTGTCTGAACACCAGCGCAGCAGGTGGATCGGCAGAGTGTTTCAAGATCCGATGGCTGGAACCGCTCCGCGCATGTCTATTGAAGAAAATTTGGCGATGGCTTATTCAAGAGGAAAGTCGCGCGGCTTCTCATTAGGAGTCACAAGAGCCAAGCGTGCTATCTTTAAGGAAGAGCTTCAGCGCCTGGGGATTGGCTTGGAGAATCGTCTCAGCGCAAAGGTTGGTCTATTATCAGGCGGAGAGAGGCAAGCGCTGAGCCTGCTTATGGCTACATTCACGAAGCCGCAAATCCTGCTCCTGGATGAGCATACGGCTGCACTGGACCCAGCTAGAGCTGAACTTATCACGACGCTTACTGAAAGCATAGTTCGTGAAATGAATCTGACGACATTAATGGTTACACATAATATGGAGCAAGCGATTCGTCTCGGTAATCGTCTGATTATGATGGACAAAGGTCGTATCATACTAGATGTGCCAGAAGACCGCAAGAAGGATCTTACCGTTGAGCAGCTGCTCGGCGAGTTTGAGCGAATAAGCGGCAAGAAACTGGCTGACGATCGAATCGTGCTTGGGTAAGTTTGAATGAAGACGTTACGGATATGGCAGTGAGAGGAAAGCTGATGAAACACTTCACTGCGTGAAAAGCAGGACGTTAACTCTTTAGCTGCCCGCTTTTCCCTCCGTTCCGTCTTCATTAAACATTTTCTTGATAATAAAGGAAAGCAGCGGCACTTGTTCGCTGCATTTATTTTGTTCTTACATGTTTTACTTGCTGATACAGCTGCTAATTCATTAAAACCAGGAGTCATATAAGACTAATTCTAGTGCAGAACAGCCGCATTGCCCGCTAAATAATCTTTTATGCAAAACAAGTAACATTATTGTTGCAATTGCCTAATTGATTCGGTATAATATTGACTGTTGGTCTGACGTTGCGATGATGTGAGAGGTTGCCGACACACCCGGCCCCTTTGCCATGGGGCATGTGTCAGGGTTTTTCTCGCGGAGTATGTCCGATAATAAATTGGGCGATAAAAGGAGGGACTTATATGGCAAAGCAAAAGATTCGTATTCGCTTGAAAGCATACGATCACAGAATTCTTGACCAATCCGCAGAGAAAATCGTTGAAACTGCAAAACGTTCCGGTGCAGGCGTATCCGGGCCGATTCCGTTGCCAACGGAAAAGCAAATCATCACTGTTCTCCGTGCGGTGCACAAGTACAAGGATTCACGGGAGCAATTCGAAATGCGCACTCATAAGCGCTTGATCGACATTGTTAACCCAACGCCGCAAACGGTTGATGCGTTGATGCGCCTGGATTTACCATCCGGTGTAGATATCGAAATCAAACTGTAATACCAGCATACGTGATTATAGAGAGGGAATGAGGTGTCAACATGAAAGGTATCTTAGGGAAAAAACTTGGTATGACTCAAGTGTTTACCGCTGATGGTAATGTCGTTCCAGTAACGGTTATCGAAGCTGGTCCTTGTGTAGTGCTGCAGAAGAAAGACCAAGAGAACGATGGCTATGAAGCCGTACAATTCGGTTTCTCCGATAAGAAAGAGTCAAGATCGATTAAGCCAGAGATCGGCCACGCTAGTAAAGCGGGAACGACTCCTAAGCGCTACGTTCGTGAGATTCGCGGAATTAACCTGGCTGATTATGAAGTTGGCCAAGAAGTGAAGGCTGATCTTTTCACTGAAGGCGAATTCGTTGACGTAACAGGTATTTCGAAAGGTAAAGGCTTTGCCGGCGTTATCAAGCGTTGGGGACAAAGCACTGGACCAATGTCTCACGGTTCCCGTTACCACCGCGGACCGGGTTCGATGGGTTCCATCCAAGCGAACCGCGTACCAAAGGGTAAACGTCTACCAGGACATATGGGTACAGAAACGGTTACGATTCAAAAGCTTGAAGTTATCCGTGTAGATGCAGAGCGTAACGTTCTTCTTGTAAAGGGATCGATTCCTGGTCCTAAAAACGGATTTGTAAAAGTAAAACAAACGGTTAAGAACTAATTGCTCTTAAAGAAAGGAGGAACAGAAATGCCTAAAGTAACAGTATTCAACGTGAGCGGCGCTCAAGTTGGCGAAGTGGAACTGGCTGAATCGGTTTTCGGTATCGAGCCGAACAAGCATGTTCTCCACAGCGCTGTCGTTCTTCAGCAAGCTGCTGAACGTCAAGGTACGCACAAAACAAAAGGACGCTCTGAAGTACGCGGCGGCGGTCGTAAGCCTTGGAAACAAAAAGGTACTGGCCGTGCTCGTCAAGGTAGCATTCGCTCCCCGCAATGGGTTGGCGGCGGTACAGTATTCGGACCGACTCCACGCTCTTACGGATTCAAGCTTCCTAAGAAAGTTCGTCGTCTTGCGATCAAATCCGCATTGTCCTCGAAAGTTATCGCGAGCGAAATTATCGTTCTTGATCAACTGACATTCGCGGCTCCTAAGACGAAAGAGTTCGCAACGATCCTTAACAACCTTAAAGTTGACCGTAAGGCGCTTATCGTTACGGCTAACTACGAAGATAACGTAGCATTGTCTGCTCGTAACATTCCAGGTGTGAAGTTCGTCGCAGCTGACGGCATCAATGTTCTGGATGTACTGGTATATGACAAACTCATCATTACCAAAGAAGCAGTAGAGAAAGTACAGGAGGTGCTTGCGTAATGAAAAATCCACGCGATATTATCAAGCGCCCGGTTATTACGGAACGTACGAGCGATTACATGGCTAACAAACGTTATGTGTTTGAAGTCGATCTTCGTTCGAACAAAACCGAAATCAAAAATGCAATTGAACAAATCTTCAAAGTAAAAGTAACCGGCGTTAACACAATGCGTGTAGCGGGTAAACCGAAGCGTTATGGTAAACATAGCGGCTACAGACCGGATTGGAAAAAAGCGATCGTTCAACTGAGCGCTGACAGCAAAGAACTTGAATTCTTTGAAACGTCTGTTTAGAAAAGGAGGGAATCGAAGTGCCAATCAAAAAGTACAAACCGACATCTCCAGCTCGTCGTAACATGTCCGTCTCGACTTTCGAAGAGATCACGACAAGTACACCGGAGAAATCGTTGCTTGCTCCGCTTTTCAAAAAAGCTGGACGTAACAACCAAGGTAAAATTACGGTTCGTCACCATGGCGGCGGACACAAACGTAAATACCGTATCATTGACTTCAAACGTAACAAGGACGGCATCATTGGTAACGTTGCGACGATCGAATACGATCCGAACCGTACATCCAATATCGCTTTGATCCACTACGTTGATGGTGAGAAAGCATACATCATCGCACCAAAAGGCTTGAAAGTCGGCGATCAAATCATGTCCGGCCCTACAGCTGATATTAAAACTGGTAACGCGTTGCCGCTTGTGAATATCCCAGTCGGTACAGTTATCCACAACATCGAATTGAAACCAGGCAAAGGCGGACAATTGGTTCGTGCTGCTGGTACGGAAGCTCAACTTCTTGGTAAAGAAGAAAGATACGTATCGATTCGTTTGGGCTCCGGCGAAGTTCGCCGCATTCTAAATACTTGCCGTGCTACAATCGGTTCCGTAGGAAACGAAGATCACGAGCTTATCAAAATCGGTAAAGCTGGCCGTTCCCGTTGGATGGGCAAGCGTCCTGAAGTCCGCGGTGTTGTCATGAACCCTAACGATCACCCACACGGTGGTGGTGAAGGCCGTGCTCCAATCGGACGCAAGTCGCCTATGTCTCCATGGGGCAAGCCGACTCTTGGATACAAAACACGCAAGAAGAAAAAAGCATCGAGCCAATATATTATTCGTCGTCGCACGAAGTAATAATCGCTTGATTCAAATCGCGTGATATCGATATCACGCTCTCGTGAAGGGAGGAACTCGAATGGGTCGCAGTTTAAAGAAAGGGCCGTTTATTGACGGTTACCTGCTTAAAAAAGTCGAGGATTTGAACGAAGGTAATAAAAAAGTCGTTATCAAAACCTGGTCCCGCCGCTCGACCATTTTCCCGCAATTCATTGGTCACACGTTTGCAGTATATGATGGACGCAAGCACGTGCCGGTCTATGTGACGGAAGATATGGTTGGACACAAGCTCGGTGAATTTGCACCGACTCGTACGTACAAAGGTCACGCAGGCGATGACAAAAAAACGGGCAGACGTTAATTTGCCCTTAAACATCTCTAAATGAACGAGAGGAGGTTCCTACATGCCAGAAGCTAAAGCGCACGTTAAATTCATTCGTATTGCTCCTCGTAAAGCACAGCTGGTTGCGGATTTGATTCGCGGCAAGCAGGTTGGTGAAGCAATCGCAATTTTGCGTCACACGCCGAAGTCTGCATCCCCAATTATGGAGAAGCTGCTTAACTCAGCTATTGCGAATGCTGAGCATAACTATCAGCTGGATGTGAACAAATTGTTCATCTCGCAAGCTTTCGTAAACCAAGGACCGACGATGAAACGTTTCCGTCCTCGTGCTATGGGACGCGCAAGCCGGATTAATAAAAGAACCAGCCACATTACCTTGGTGGTATCTGAAAAATAAGGAGGGATTACGTGTGGGTCAAAAGGTAAATCCAGTAGGCTTCCGGGTCGGAGTTATCCGTGATTGGGAGTCCAAATGGTTCGCGGGCAAAGATTTCGGCGATCTTCTTATGGAAGACGTTAAAATCCGTGAATATTTGAAAAACAAGCTGAAAGACGCAGCAGTTTCTCACATTGAGATCGAACGTGCAGCTAACCGCGTGAACGTAACGATCCAAACCGCAAAACCAGGTATGGTTATTGGTAAAGGCGGTTCCGAAGTAGAAAACCTGCGTACTGCGCTTGGAAAAATCACTAACGGCAAAAAAGTACACATCAACATTTCTGAAATCAAACATGCAGATCTTGACGCTATTCTTGTAGCGGAAAGCATCGCACAACAACTTGAGCGTCGTGTATCTTTCCGTCGCGCATTGAAGCAAGCAATTCAACGCTCCATGCGTTCAGGTGCTAAAGGGATCAAAACCGCAGTTAGCGGTCGTCTCGGTGGCGCGGAAATCGCACGTTCGGAAGGCTACAGCGAAGGAACAGTTCCACTTCATACGCTGCGCGCAGATATTGACTACGGCACAGCAGAAGCACATACAACTTACGGTCGTATCGGCGTAAAAGTATGGATCTATCGCGGCGAAGTCCTTCCGATTAAGAAGAAAGCTCCCCAGGAAGGAGGCAACTAATCATGTTGGTACCTAAACGTGTCAAACACCGCAAACAACAACGCGGACATATGAAGGGTCGCGCTAAAGGCGGCACTACAGTAGCGTTTGGAGAATTTGGTCTTCAAGCTCTAGAACCATCATGGATCACTAACCGTCAGATCGAAGCGGCTCGTATTGCTATGACTCGTTACATCAAACGTGGCGGTAAAGTTTGGATCAAAATTTTCCCTGATAAGCCAATAACTCAAAAGCCTCTTGAGGTTCGTATGGGTAGTGGTAAAGGTAACGTTGAGAAATGGGTAGCCGTAGTTAAACCAGGTAAAATCCTGTTTGAACTTGCAGGTGTATCCGAAGAAACAGCTCGTGAAGCGATGCGTCTTGCGGCTCACAAACTGCCGATCAAAACGAAGTTCGTGAAGCGTGAAGAAGTGGGTGGTGAAGCAAATGAAAGCTAGTGAATTTAGAAACCTAACCTCTGCTGAGCTTGAACAACAGGTCGCTGGTTTTAAAGAAGAGCTTTTCAACCTGCGTTTCCAACTGGCAACAGGCCAACTGGACAACCCGACTCGTATCCGTGATGTGCGTAAGGAAATAGCTCGTGCTAAAACGATTTTGCGTGAAAGAGAACTCGGAATCAGCAGCTAGTATTAACCTTATACGAAAGCATAATCACGGTTGAAGGAAGGAGGAAGAACATGAGCGAACGCAATGCCCGCAAAGTTCTAATTGGCAAAGTCGTAAGCGACAAGATGGACAAAACAATCGTAGTTGCTATTGAGACATACAAAAAACACGATTTGTACCATAAACGCATTAAAGTTACGAAAAAATTTAAAGCACACGATGAAGGAAACCAAGCGAAAATTGGCGACATCGTGAAAATCATGGAGACTCGTCCGCTTTCCAAAGACAAGCGCTTTAGACTTGTAGAAGTTGTAGAAGTAGCTGTTGTACTTTAATAAGCGTATCTAGTTCCTAAGCATTTTCCCGAAAGGAGGACGTTGAAATGATACAACCATTTTCGCGCTTAGCTGTCGCTGACAACTCCGGCGCTAAAGAATTGATGTGTATCCGTGTACTTGGTGGAACGGGACGTCGCGTTGGTCACATTGGCGATTTGATCGTTTGTTCCGTCAAACAGGCAACACCAGGCGGCGTTGTCAAAAAGGGTGACGTTGTTAAAGCGGTTATCGTTCGCACGAAGCGTTCGGTTCGCCGTAAAGACGGTTCCTACATCGCATTCGATGAGAATGCTGCAGTAATCGTTAAGGAAGACAAGAGCCCACGCGGCACTCGTATTTTTGGACCAGTTGCTCGTGAGCTTCGCGATAGAGATTTCATGAAAATCGTATCGCTTGCTCCAGAAGTTATCTAATAAAGAACTCTATATAAGCTTGAAAGCACAAGCGTGCAGGAGGTGTAACTCATGCCAAGGCTGAAAAAAGTACTTGAATCCCATAACAATAAATTGCACGTGAAGAAAGACGACACGGTCATCGTCATTACCGGTAAAGACAAAGGTAAGAAAGGCCGCGTTATCGCTGCGTATCCTCGTGAAAACCGCGTTCTCATTGAAGGTGTAAACATGGTGAAGAAGCATACGCGTCCTTCCCAAGCGAACCCGCAAGGCGGCATTATCGAGCAAGAAGCGGCAGTACACGTGTCAAACGTTATGCATATTGATCCGAAGAGCGGTAACGTAACGCGTATCGGATACAAAGTGCTGGACAACGGTAAAAAAGTTCGGTACGCGAAGCGTTCCGGAGAAGTAATCGACTAATCGTTACGGTAGGAAAGGAGGTCCATGAACAATGGCAGCAAGATTGAAAGGTCGTTTTCTAAACGAAATAACTCCTGCTCTAATGCAGAAGTTCAACTATACGTCTGTTATGCAAGTGCCGAAAATCGAGAAAGTTGTTATCAACATGGGGGTAGGCGAAGCGGTTTCCAATTCGAAAATCCTTGATGTAGCTGTTGAAGAACTACGTATCATTTCCGGTCAAAAGCCAGTCGTTACTCGTGCAAAGAAGTCTATTGCAGGCTTCAAGCTTCGTGAGAACATGCCAATCGGAGTGAAAGTAACATTACGCGGTGAGCGTATGTACCACTTCCTTGACAAACTGTTCAACATTTCTCTTCCGCGCGTACGTGACTTCCGTGGTGTATCGAACAAAGCGTTCGACGGTCGCGGTAACTACACGCTTGGTTTGAAAGAGCAGTTGATTTTCCCAGAGATCGAGTACGATAAAGTCGATAAAGTGCGCGGTATGGATATCGTCATCGTCACGACGGCAAAAACGGACGAAGAATCTCGTGAGCTGCTGACCCAAATGGGCATGCCGTTCACGAAGTAATCCACTTTTAGGAGGTGTAATACCCAGTGGCAAAAACTTCGATGAAAGTGAAGCAGCAACGCACACCGAAATTCAAAGTGCGTGCATATACGCGCTGTGAGCGTTGCGGCCGTCCGCATTCTGTTTTGCAAAAGTTTAAAATTTGCCGGATTTGTTTCCGCGAGTTAGCACACAAGGGCCAGATTCCTGGCGTTAAAAAAGCAAGCTGGTAATAAGCCTAGTTCGGGAAGGAGGTTAACACAATGGTTATGTCTGATCCGATTGCAGATATGCTGACGCGCATTCGTAATGCGAATGTAGTTCGTCACGAAACGGTTGAAATGCCCGCTTCGAAAATCAAGAAGCAAATCGCAGAAATTTTGAAGCGCGAGGGTTTTATCCGCGATGCTGAATATATCGAAGACAACAAACAAGGGATTATTCGTATTTTCTTGAAATACGGCCCTAACCAAGAGCGCGTTATTACAGGTTTGAAGCGTATCTCCAAACCAGGTCTTCGCGTTTACTCACAATCAACTGAAATCCCACGCGTATTGGGCGGCCTTGGAATTGCAATTATTTCCACGTCCAAAGGGGTTATGACGGATAAAGAAGCTCGTCAGGTTAAATCCGGCGGCGAAGTCGTTTGCTACGTTTGGTAAGTAACAAGTCACAAAGACAGGAGGTGTAACAATGTCCCGTATTGGTCGTAAACCGATCCAAGTGCCTAACGGCGTAAGCATTAACTTGGACAACACAGTTATTACTGTTAAAGGACCGAAAGGTACGCTTTCCCGCGAAATTCACAAGGATATGAAAGTGAATGTTGCGGAAACTGAAATCGTAATCGAACGTCCTTCCGACAATAAATTGCATCGTTCTTTACACGGAACTACTCGCAGCATCATCGCTAACATGGTGAGCGGCGTTACTGAAGGCTTCTCGAGAAATCTTGAGCTGGTAGGCGTAGGTTACCGTGCAAACAAAACCGGCGATAAGATCGTTCTTAACGTTGGTTATTCCCACCCGGTGGAAATTGTTCCCGAGGCTGGTATTGAGTTCGATGTTCCTGCGAACACCAAAATTACAGTTCGCGGTATCGACAAGGAGCGCGTTGGCGCAGTTGCTGCTCAAATCCGTTCCGTACGTGAGCCTGAACCTTATAAAGGTAAAGGTATCAAGTATGAAGGCGAGCGCATCATCCGCAAAGAAGGTAAAGCTGGTAAGAAAAAATAAGCAAACGTCACGTTTGCTTAAGATAGCTTCTTAAGGCATTGAGAAAGGAGTGAACCTTGAATGATTACGAAGGGCGATAAAAACAAGGCACGTCTGAAAAGACACCTACGTGTTCGTAAAAAAATTAACGGTACAGCTGCACGTCCGCGTCTATCTGTATTCCGTTCCTCCAAGCATATGTACGCACAATTAATCGATGATGTAGCAGGTGTAACGCTAGCGTCGGCGTCCACACAAGACAAAGAATTGACTGGCGAAATCGGCAACGGTGGTAACATCGAAGCGGCTGCTAAAGTCGGCGAATTGATTGCAAAGCGCGCTCAAGCGAAGGGTGTTACCCAAGTCGTTTTTGATCGCGGCGGTTACTTGTATCACGGTAGAATTCAGGCGCTTGCTGCAGCAGCACGCGAAGCTGGCCTGGAATTCTAATCGACTTTACTTATAAGGAGGTTAAATGACTTGCGTGTAGATCCTAATACGTTAGAACTGACTGAAAAAGTTGTTAATATCAATCGCGTAGCGAAGGTTGTAAAAGGCGGACGCCGTTTCAGCTTTAGCGCGCTTGTAGTAGTCGGCGACGGCAAAGGCTACGTTGGCGCAGGGATCGGTAAAGCAGGCGAAGTACCTGATGCGATTCGCAAAGGTATTGAGGATGCTAAGAAAAACCTGATCCATGTTCCACTCGTAGGAACAACAATTCCTCACCTTGTACTCGGACATTTCGGCGCTGGAGAAGTTCTCCTGAAGCCTGCTTCCGAGGGTACTGGTGTTATTGCCGGCGGCCCGGTTCGTGCAGTACTTGAACTTGCTGGCGTTGGCGACATTTTGACGAAATCCCTAGGTTCTTCGAACTCCATGAACATGGTTAACGCGACGCTTGAAGGTCTTTCCCGTTTGAAACGTGCGGAAGATGTTGCGAAGCTTCGTGGAAAAACAGTCGAAGAGCTGTTACGCTAAGGAGGGAAATACGATGGCTAAATTGCAAATCACCCTCGTTCGCAGTTTAATTGGCCGCAACGAGAAACAACGTGCAACGGTAGAAGCTTTCGGTCTTCGCAAGATTCGCCAGTCCGTTGTTTTGAACGATAGCCCAGCTATCCGCGGCATGGTTAACTCCGTTAATCACTTGATAAAAGTAGAAGAAGTTTAAGAATAGACTAAAGGCTAAGCCGCCAGTGGTCGGTTTTAGCCGTTTATGCTTGCAGAATTAAATAAGGAGGTGCACGAACGATGAAATTGCATGAGCTAGCACCAGCACCGGGCTCGACTCAAGCGCCTAAGCGCAAGGGTCGCGGTATCGGATCCGGTAATGGTAAAACAGCCGGTAAAGGTCACAAAGGTCAAAACGCTCGTTCCGGCGGCGGCGTTCGTCCTGGTTTCGAGGGCGGACAAAACCCTTTGTATCGTCGAGTGCCGAAACGCGGATTTAACAACCGTTTCCGTACAGAGTATGCGATTGTCAACATTGAAGAGCTTAACAGCTTTGCAGCAGGGACAGAAATCACTCCAGAAGTTCTCATCGAGCAAGGTATCGTAAAGAACCCGCTCGCAGGAATCAAAATTTTGGGTAATGGTGAAATTAACGTTTCACTTACTGTAAAAGCAAGCAAGTTCTCTCAATCTGCGGTAGAGAAAATCCAGGCTGCCGGCGGTAAAACCGAGGTGATCTAATTGTTCAAGACCGTGTCCAACATTTGGAAGGTGGCGGATCTTCGTACAAGGATCCTCTTCACTCTTTTCATCTTATTAATTTATCGTATCGGTTCTTTTATTCCGGTACCTGATGTTAACAAGGATGTGTTTAAGCAGGTTGATTCAGCCGGAGCGGATCTGTTCGGCTTGCTTAACACGTTTTCTGGAGGAGCATTGTTCCAGTTCTCCATCTTCGCAATCGGAATCACGCCATATATTACAGCATCGATTATCGTGCAGCTGTTATCGATGGATGTTATTCCTAAGTTTGCGGAATGGGCGAAGGAAGGCGAGAACGGTAAACGTAAGCTTGCTCAAATTACCCGTTATGGTACGATTGTACTTGGTTTGGTCCAAGGTTTCGCAACGGCAATCGGATTTAACCGTCAATACGGTTATGAGATGATTGTTGGCGCGACCTTCGTAGATTATCTGGTAATCGCGATTATCTTGACTGCGGGTACAGCATTCTTGATGTGGCTAGGTGAGCAAATTACGGAGAAAGGAATCGGCAACGGTATTTCGGTTCTAATCTTTGCGGCGATCATCGCAGGAATTCCAGGTCACATTCGGACGATCTATGAAGATCAATTCGTAGGCGCTCAAGATCAGTTGTTCTTGAATATCGTCAAGGTGGTTCTGATCGTGGTTGCGATCATCGCAATCATTGTTGGTGTCATCTTCGTACAGCAAGGTATTCGCAAAATTCCAGTACAATACGCTAAACGCGTTGTTGGTCGGAAAATGTACGGCGGACAGTCGACACACATTCCGATGAAAGTAAATGGCGCAGGCGTTATTCCAG
Source organism: Paenibacillus praedii (assembly GCF_049725345.1). NCBI lineage: Bacteria > Bacillati > Bacillota > Bacilli > Caryophanales > Paenibacillaceae > Paenibacillus > Paenibacillus praedii. The sequence continues at coordinate 49,893 of NZ_JBMWAM010000027.1, forward strand.
TAATTTTCGCGGTATCGCTAATCATGTTCCCGATTACGATCGCTCAGTTCTGGTCCACTGCGGCTTGGGCTGATTGGATCATTCACAACATGAATTATGACCAGCCGCTTGGTATGGTATTGTACGTGCTGTTAATTATCGGTTTCACATTCTTCTACACCTTTGTGCAAATTAATCCGGTGCAAATGGCTGATCAGATGAAGAAGAACGGCGGATACATTCCAGGTATTCGTCCAGGCAAGCCAACCTCGTCTTACTTGACGCGCGTGATGTCGCGCATTACGTTGACGGGCGCAATCTTCCTGGCTCTTATCTCTGTTCTTCCGGTGTTCTTCGGAGCACTTGCTGGATTACCGCGCTCAGTGCAGCTAGGCGGCACCTCCTTGCTCATCGTAATCGGGGTTGCCCTTGACACAATGAAGCAAATTGAGAGCCAGTTGATCAAACGCCATTACAAAGGGTTTATCAATAAATAACAATAGGTTCTAAACGGGCTTTTCGCTTTCGTCAACGATGGTGGCGCGAAAGCCCGCACGAGCCTATTGTGCTTAAAGCGAGGAACTCGGCAATGAACATTTTATTCATGGGCCCTCCGGGAGCCGGTAAAGGTACGCAAGCTGAACGAATCGTGGAAGAGTTCGGAATTCCTCACATTTCCACTGGCGATGCTTTTCGCCTCGCTATGAAACAAGGAACCGCACTCGGAATCAAAGCGAAGGAGTATGTCGATCAAGGCCTGCTCGTTCCTGATGAGATTACGAACGGTATCGTTAAAGAACGTCTTGAACTAGACGATTGCAAAAAAGGGTTTTTGCTTGATGGTTTCCCTCGTACACTTCAGCAAGCCGAAGCGCTTGACGGAATGCTGTCCGAGCTTGGCCGCAGCATTGACCATGTAGTAAACCTGAAGGTTGACCGCAGTTTTCTGCTTGCTCGTCTCACAGGTAGACGAATTTGCAAAACATGTGGAACAACGTATCATGTGGTCTTTAACCCACCTAAGGTTGAAGGCATTTGCGACAAGGATGGCGGCGAGTTGTATCAGCGTTCAGATGATACAGAGGAAAAAGTGGGCACGCGGCTGGATGAGTATACATCCAAAACTGCGCCTCTGCTTGATTACTACAGCGCTAAAAGTCTTCTGCGCGAAGTCGATGGCGAGAAAGACATTGATGTTGTAACATCTGACATCATTGCTTGCTTGCGAGGTTCATTGTAATGATTATATGCAAATCCGAATCGGAACTGCGATATATGAGGGAAGCTGGACGCATCGTTGCGGAAACGCATCGGCTAATGGCGCAGGCTGTGAAACCAGGCATCACGACTCGTGAGCTTGACCAAATAGCTGACACGTACATTAAAAGCCAAGGTGCAGTACCATCCTTCAAGGGTTACAATGGTTTTCCTTCAAGCATTTGCGCTTCTGTGAATGACGAGCTGGTGCATGGCTTCCCTGGTTCACGCAAGCTGAACGAAGGCGATATTATTAGTATCGATATCGGTGCGCAGTATGAAGGTTATCATGGCGATTCAGCTTGGACCTATGCGGTCGGAGCAGTATCACCTGAAGTCCAAAAGCTGCTTGATGTAACGGAAGCTTCGCTTTACGCAGGGCTTCAACTAGTCAAACCTGATGTCAGATTGTATACAATATCGCATGCGATCCAGAAGGTTATTGAAGATGCAGGCTTCTCTGTAGTGCGGGAATACGTAGGGCACGGAATCGGCGCGGACCTCCATGAGGAACCACAAATACCGAACTACGGCATACCGGATCGCGGACCTCGTCTCAAAACAGGAATGGTGTTTGCAATTGAACCAATGGTCAACATCGGTGAACGATATGTCCGTACGCTTGAAGATAATTGGACGGTCGTAACGGAAGACGGCTCATGGTGCGCTCATTTTGAGCATACAGTAGCCGTGACAGAGGACGGCTTTGAAATATTGACCATTTTGCCGCAGCAACCGGAGGCTTAGCGATGGATGCTCGTCCCCAGATTGGTCAGTTCGTCAAAGTACTTCGCGGTAAAGACGAAGATTGCTTTGCCGTAATAATAGCGATCATTGATGAACGATTTGTCATGATTGCCGATGGCGGCAAGCGTAAATTCGATCAACCGAAGAAAAAGAACGTTCTGCATCTCGAGTTACAGCCTGCCATTAGTCAAGAGGTTTCAAGCAGCTTGTTAGAAACAGGCAGAGTGACCAATACCAAGTTACGTTATGTAATTCAGAAGTTTGCTTATGCGAAAGGAGAATGACGGTGGCTAAGGAAGACGTCATTGAGGTCGAAGGTACGGTTATTGAACCGTTGCCGAATGCCATGTTCAAGGTGGAGCTGGAGAACGGACATCAAATTCTCGCACACGTTTCCGGTAAGCTCAGAATGCACTTTATCCGCATCCTGACTGGAGACAAAGTGGTTATACAGTTATCGCCTTATGATTTATCAAGAGGGCGCATCACCTATCGGAAGTAGGCCATAAGGGCCTGCTTGCGAAAGATTCGGGAGGTAATCACAATGAAGGTTAGACCTTCGGTTAAGCCGATCTGCGAAAAATGCAAAGTCATTCGTCGTAGAGGCAACGTTATGGTGATTTGTGAAAATCCGAAACACAAACAAAAACAAGGATAGAAGGAGGGGAATATAGCCTATGGCACGTATAGCTGGTGTAGACTTGCCGCGTGACAAACGCGTCGAAATCGCCCTGACGTACATTTTCGGTATCGGCAAAACAACGTCGCAAAAACTATTGAAAACAGCTGAAGTTAACTTCGACACTCGCGTTCGCGATTTGACAGAAGATGAATTGGCTCGCCTGCGCGAAGCAATTGATAAATCTGTTAAAGTAGAAGGCGACCTTCGTCGTGAAATTTCGCTTAACATTAAGCGTCTGACTGAAATTGGCTGCTACCGTGGTCTTCGTCACCGTCGTGGATTGCCTGTTCGTGGTCAACGTACTAAAACGAATGCTCGTACGCGTAAAGGTCCACGTCGGACTGTAGCTAACAAGAAGAAATAAGAAGGGAGGATAATCGACAATGGCTAAACCAAAAAAAGTCGTTCGCACAAAACGTCGCGACCGGAAAAATATTGATACTGGCGTTGCGCATATCCGCTCGACGTTCAACAATACGATCGTTACGATCACGGATCCGCACGGTAATGCAATCTCTTGGGCAAGCTCAGGTAACCTTGGCTTTAAAGGTTCCCGTAAAAGCACGCCGTTCGCAGCCCAAATGGCTGCTGAATCCGCAGCGAAAGCAGCGATGGAGCATGGCATGAGAACTGTCGAAGTGATGGTTAAAGGACCAGGCGCCGGCCGTGAAGCAGCAATCCGCTCGCTTCAAGCTGCTGGTTTGGAAGTTAACCTCATTAAAGACGTAACACCAGTTCCTCATAACGGATGCCGTCCACCGAAACGTCGTCGCGTATAGTTGGATTCTTGGTGGTATCAAATAACAACAACTTGTGAATAATGGTTGTGAAGGTTTGGCATACTACAAGGTTTGACTTAAAATAACGGTAAGGTAACGGAGCGACGTTTGAAGGAGGGTACTATTAGTGATTGAGATCGAAAAGCCGAAAATCGAAACCGTAGAACTGAATGACGAAGGAACATACGGACGTTTCGTCGTCGAGCCGCTGGAACGCGGATACGGCACGACGCTTGGAAATTCGCTTCGCCGAATTTTATTGTCGTCTTTGCCGGGTGCAGCAGTAACCTCGGTTCAAATCGACGGAGTGCTTCACGAGTTCTCTACGGTTCCCGGAGTGATTGAGGATGTGACCGAAATCATTCTGAACCTGAAGGGCCTCTCGTTGAAAATCCACTCCGATGAAGAAAAGGTGTTGGAAATTGACGCGGAAGGCGAAGGGAATATTACAGCGGGCGACATTCGAGCTGACAGCGATGTCGAGATTTTAAGCCCTGATCTTCACATCGCAACCTTGGCCTCCGGCGCGCGGCTCCATATGCGGGTTTTTGCTAATCGGGGACGCGGTTACGTGCAAGCGGACCGCAACAAGAAGGACGAACAACCGATTGGGGTAATCCCCGTTGATTCGATATACACGCCAATTACTCGCGTTAACTATAGCGTAGAGAATACCCGCGTCGGTCAAGTAACAAACTATGACAAGCTAACGCTTGAGGTTTGGACCGATGGCAGTATTAGACCGGAAGAGGCTGTAAGCCTCGGCGCTAAAATTTTGACCGAGCATTTGGACTTG
>NZ_JBMWAM010000027.1:54293-64788 GCF_049725345.1 Paenibacillus praedii
GATCACCAAATCCGAAGAGGACATGATGAAGGTTCGTAACTTGGGCCGTAAATCCCTCGAGGAAGTACAAGAGAAGCTTGAAGAGCTCGGCTTGGGCCTTCGTATGGAAGAGTAGTTAACAAACAAGAATAGACAAAAGAGCAAGGGAGGGGAAAACAAGATGGCATATCAAAAATTGGGTCGTGACGCTAGTGCGCGGAAAGCATTGTTCCGTGACCTCGTTACAGATTTGTTCCTTTATGAGCGTATTCAAACGACTGAAGCTAAAGCGAAGGAAGTTCGTTCTATCGCTGAGAAGCTGATCACTAAAGCTAAGAAAGGTGATCTTCATGCTCGTCGTCAAGTAGCTGCTTTTGTTCGTCGGGAAACTGTTGATGGCGAGCAAGACGCTATTCAAAAGCTGTTCTCCGAACTGGCTACTCGTTACTCGGAACGTGCAGGCGGATACACGCGTATTCTTAAGCTAGGTCCTCGTCGCGGCGATGCTGCGCCTATGGTTTACCTGGAATTGGTTGACCGCGCGTAATTTACCCTATAATCGAGAAGCGTATAAGCTTGTCCACAGCGTTAATCCTTGTCCAAGCTTATACAGAGAGAAAAGGGTGGACCCTTGCGGCCACCTTTTTTTATTTGCCAGCGGTGAGGTAAGGGGATGATGGGATGCGCAATATTTGCGTAAAAGTGAGCTATGACGGTACAAACTTCAATGGTTTTCAAACGCAGCCTTACGGTAGAACGGTTCAAGGTCAAATCGAGTTGGCCATTAAGAAATTATCGGGCGAGACAATCATTATTACGGCATCTGGCCGCACCGATGCTGGCGTGCATGCACAAGGACAAATGTTTAATTTCTATACGGAATCATCGATTCCCACGCAGAGATGGGCGATTGCGCTGAATACGCGCTTGCCAAAGGACATTGTCATCATTGAGGCATTCGATGTACCGGAGCATTTTCATGCTAGAAGATCCGCTAAGCGTAAGACCTACCGCTATACCATTGATACCGGGAAGTTTCCGGATGTGTTTGGCCGTCAGTACCGCTTTCATCATCCGGCTCCGCTAGATGTGGATGCGATGCGAGAAGGTCTAAGCTATTTAGTCGGAGAGCATGATTTCACCTCCTTCACATCGATTCATTCTACGAAGCCGCATCATATCCGGACGATCTACGAAGCAGATTTTGTACAAGAAGGCCCTATCGTACATATGTACGTGACGGGTAATGGTTTTTTATACAATATGGTCCGCGTGATTATGGGAACACTGCTTTGGGTAGGGCAAGGGAGATTAATGCCAGCTGAGATGAAAGCCATTCTTGAAGGCAAAAGCCGCTCGCTCGCGGGACCTACGGCTATGGCTCATGGTTTAATGCTCATGAATGTACAATATTCCTTTGAAACACAGGATTAATTCGCTGTTAGCTTATTCGGCTGCTGTCCTTATGGGCAGTAAAGCTCTTTTCGCTTCGTGCTAAAAGAATAACTATGTATAAACCTGAAATTTATACATTATTACATCCCAAATCACTTGCGAAAACTCATGCTTTATAGTAGAATATAACTTGTGCTTTCGAAGTGGCTAACCCACAGCCCCGACTGAGATTGTCACAAACTTGGCTATCAACAATGAACAAACAAACCAACGTTTACGTTGTTATAAAAAACGATTAATGTATGTAATTAAGGAGGATCATCCATGCGTACCACCTATATGGCTAAATCAACTGAAGTTGAGCGTAAATGGTTCGTCGTCGATGCGGAAGGCAAAACGCTAGGCCGTTTGGCGAGTGAAGTAGCTGCCCTGATCCGCGGCAAGCACAAACCGACATTTACACCACATGTTGATACAGGCGATTTCGTTGTTGTTATCAACGCGGAGAAAATTCACCTCACAGGTAAAAAATTCTCTGACAAAATGTACTATCGTCACTCGATGTATTCCGGCGGTTTGAAGGTTACTCCGGCAAACGAGATGATCAAGAACAAGCCTGAGCGCGTAATTGAATTCGCGGTTCACGGTATGTTGCCTAAGAATCGTCTTGGCGACAAAATGAAGCTTAAACTTAAAGTATACGCAGGTGCGGAACATCCACATCAAGCACAAAACCCTGAAGTTTACGAACTTCGCGGGTAATAAAGAGGAGGACAAGTTTCATGGCTCAGGTGCAATACTATGGAACCGGTCGTCGTAAACACTCTGTTGCACGTGTACGTCTTGTGCCGGGTGAAGGACGAATCATTGTTAATAAGCGCGAATTAAATGAATATTTTGGTTTGGAAACTCTTAAGCTGATTGTAAAACAACCGCTTAACCTTACTGACACATTGTCGAAATACGATGTTCTTGTCATCGCTAACGGCGGCGGTATGTCCGGTCAAGCTGGCGCTATCCGTCACGGTATTTCCCGCGCTCTGCTTAAAGCAGATCCAGAATTCCGTCCGGCTTTGAAGCGTGCAGGCTTCCTGACTCGTGACCCGCGTATGAAAGAACGTAAGAAATACGGTCTTAAAGCGGCTCGTCGCGCGCCACAATTCTCGAAACGTTAATATGCTTTTCGCAGATACCCTTCTCTCCAGCAGAGAAGGGTATTTTTATGTGCAGCAATACGAGTGTTCAAAACTTTATTTCATTTTGGTGTAAACTTGATATTGAACTATGAACGTATTGGACGTATAATTTTTATACAGACTAATTTACTAGGAATTAAAAACGGAGGGCTTAATAATGAACCTTTTTGAAAAAGAAGCGCTTATCGCGCAAAAAGCGGTTGAACTCGAGAACGCAACGCCGGAAGAAATCATCGCTTTCGCGGTAGAGACCTTCCCTAATATTACATTTGCTTGCAGCTTCGGTGCAGAAGACGTTGTTCTGGTTGATATGCTGCAAAAAATTAGCCCGAAGACGGATATCTTCTACTTGGATACAGACTTCCACTTCAAGGAAACCTATGAGACGCGGGACCGTATGGTAGAGCGTTACCCTGGTATTCCTTTCGTAGAGGTTAAACCGGAAATTACACCTGAAGAGCAAGCTGCGCAATTTGGCGAAGAGCTTTGGAAATCCGATGCGAACGCATGCTGCAATATTCGTAAAGTTAAGCCGCTAACAAACATCCTGTCGAAGTATGAGGCTTGGATTACTGGCATTCGCCGCGATCAAGCCCCGACACGTGCAAATTCGAAGAAGATCGAATACGATACAAAATTCGGATTAGTTAAATTTAACCCGATTGCGCATTGGACAAATGAAGATGTGTGGAACTACATTCGCGAGAATGACGTCATTTACAACCCGCTGCATGATCAAAACTACCCTAGTATCGGCTGCGAGCAATGCACGCGCCAAGTGATGCCAGGTGAAGACCCACGCGCTGGACGCTGGGCCGGTCAAGAGAAAACAGAGTGTGGTTTGCATAAATAAGTTAGAATTATGGCTTTTGATTTCTAGTGTAAAACTTTAAGGAGGCATTTTGCATAATGAATCAAATATTACCGCACGGCGGCGAGCTTGTTAATCGGGTCGCTGAGGGTGAACAACGTGAAGCTTTACTGGCAGAAGCAAGAGAATTGAAATCCATTACGATTAACACGTGGGCGATCTCTGATCTTGACTTGATCGGTGTGGGCGCATTTTCACCATTGACTGGCTTTATGAATGAAGAGGATTATCGTTCTGTGGTCGAAACGATGCGTCTTGCAAATGGAACGGTATGGAGCATTCCAATTACGCTTGCAGTAGAAGAAGCGAAAGTGGCTGAGCTCGCTACTGGCGAGCGCGCTGCGCTTGTTGGCGAAGATGGCGTCATTTATGGCGTCATTGATATCGAGAGCATTTATAACGTTGATCAGAAGCTTGAAGCGGTCAATGTGTTCAAAACAGATGATCTGGAGCACCCTGGCGTTCAGAAGCTGCTTGAGCGCTCCTCCACATATGTCGGCGGCGCAATTACCGTATTGAACCGTCCACAGCCTGAGAAGTTCGAGGATTTTTATTTTGATCCGGCTGAGACTCGTCGTATTTTCGCAGAGAAAGGCTGGAAAACAGTAGTCGGCTTCCAAACACGTAATCCGGTTCACCGCGCGCATGAGTATATTCAGAAGACAGCTATGGAAATCGTTGATGCCTTGTTCCTGAATCCTCTTGTCGGCGAAACGAAATCCGATGACGTTCCGGCAAATGTGCGGATGAAGAGCTACCTGGCCTTGCTGGAGAACTACTATCCTGAGGATCGTGTATTTCTTGGTGTGTTCCCTGCTGCAATGCGTTATGCAGGACCTCGCGAAGCGATTTTCCATGCGATTGTTCGTAAAAACTACGGCTGCTCGCACTTTATCGTTGGACGCGATCATGCTGGCGTGGGCGACTACTATGGCACATACGAGGCGCAGGATCTGTTGAAGTCGATTCCTGCAGAGGATCTCGGAATAACTCCGCTCTATTTCGAGCACAGCTTCTTCTGCACCAAGTGCGGCAACATGGCTACTTCGAAAACATGTCCGCATGATAAGGAAAGTCATTTGACCCTTTCGGGTACGAAGGTTCGCGCATTGCTGCGTGATGGTGTATGCCCGCCTCCTGAGTTCTCCCGTCCTGAGGTTGCTCAAATTCTAATTGAAGGTATGTCCGAGCAGCCAGTAGGCTAATCGCAAAACTTCGAAATAGGTTTGTCTCATAAACGGCCATCTCGTCCCATATAAATAATTGAGTGCCTGGCGCTTATTTATTTAGATGGAGGACGAGGTGGTTTTTTTATGCGCTGGATAAGTCGGCATTTTGTAATATGGATGACGTATAAAGGGGCGATGCGATTTGGCATAGGAGTAGTAGTGATTGCATTGACAGCCGTTCTGCTAACACAGACGATGCCCGTAACAAAGACATGGTCCTATTGGACTTTGCCGCTTTCAGGCCAAACCATCGCGATCGACGCTGGTCACGGAGGAGCAGACGGAGGCGCTGTCAGTAAGCAGGGGATCATTGAAAAAGATTTAAATCTGGCCATTGCGCTCTATTTGCGTGATTATTTGCAGCAAGCGGGCGCAGTTGTCGTCATGACGCGAGAAGGTGACTATGATCTCGCTACAGGTGACGCGCGCGCATATAGCAAGCGGAAGACAGAGGATTTGTTAAACAGGGTTTCAGTTATAAAGAGTAATAAGCCGTCTACTGTCATTAGTATTCATATGAATAGCATCCCGTCGGCCAAATGGTCAGGAGCGCAAACCTTTTATCACCCCGGTAATCACCCCGACAATCGTATTCTTGCCACACTTATACAGGATGAGATTAAGCGCAACCTCGAGAACACGACTCGTGTCGCGGCCACGTTGAAGGATATATATGTACTTAAAGCCATAGAGGATGTGCCAACCGCATTGGTGGAGGTTGGATTCCTATCCCATCCTGGCGAGTCGGCGCGTCTGGCGGATACGGAATATCAACGTCAGGTCGCGGCATCTATTTATAAGGGTATACTAAGATACAGCTCTGGAGAAAAGCTAAGCGGGAGCACGCTGCAGGATGTGCTGACAACAGAGTAGCCGATGGGAAAGCAGACGCGCCGGCTGATGTGTTTATGAATAGTTGGCTGATCAGCTTACTGTGTTATAATGACTAGTAAATCATCGTTATTTCATAAAGGTGGGACAATTAATGCTTACACGTGAGCAAGCAATCGAAGCCGTCGAATCTGTGACGGCACAATATACCGCGGAGAAAGTATTCTTCCGCGATGTGATGGTGCGGGACCGTCAAGTATCATTGACGGTCCTAGGGGCCAGCGCGGCTGCACAGCCCGCGCTGGAAGCCTCGCTCCGCGAGGCGCTGGCGCGCCTGGGCGCCGAAACCGTGCACTGCCGGTTTCGGGCCGAGGCTGCGCCTGCAGCAGGCGAGGCTTCGCCGCCGCCAGCGCCAGCTGCCGCGCCCAAGGCGGCTAACGCCGCCGCCGGCGCCAGCAAAGGCGCCGCGGCGCCCGTCAAGGGCCACGGGGCCGGGCTCGCGAGCCCGCTGCTGGATCCTAGCAGCGGAGTGCAGTTCATCGCCGTCGCCAGCGGCAAAGGCGGCGTCGGCAAATCGACGGTGACCGTCAATCTCGCGGTCGCCTTAGCCCGCAGGGGCAAGCGTGTCGGCATTATCGACGCCGATATCTATGGTTTTAGCGTGCCCGACATGATGGGCATTGAGGAACGTCCTGACGTCGTGAACGAACGGGTAATCCCGATCGAGAAGTTCGGCGTTCAGGTCATGTCGATGGGCTTCTTCGTCGAAGACAACAGTCCGATCGTGTGGCGCGGTCCGATGCTTGGCAAAATGCTGCGCAACTTTTTCCAGGAAATTGAATGGGGAGAGCTCGATTACTTGCTCCTCGACTTGCCGCCGGGCACAGGCGATGTGGCGCTGGACGTACATCAGATTATCCCGCAAAGCAAAGAGATTATCGTTACAACGCCACATGCCACAGCTGCATTCGTTGCGGCAAGAGCGGGCGCAATGGCCATCAAAACCGAGCATGAAATTATCGGTATCGTCGAAAACATGTCCTACTATCTGTCGCCGTCAACTGGCGAGAAGGAATATGTATTTGGGCGCGGAGGCGGCGCTCGTCTAGCTGAGACGCTGCATGCCGATCTGCTTGCCCAAATCCCGCTCGGCGCACCGGACAACCATCCGTCCGAGCCTGATTTTTCGCCGTCGGTGTACAAAGAGGATTCCGAGACAGGCAAGCTTTATATGGAGCTTGCGGACAGTGTCCTAAAAAAACTCGAAGGCTAAGAAAAGAAGCTGTAGTCTGCGCTAAATTATACTCAGCTCTATCCAACGGCCTTCCCTTCACAAATAACAAAAGCCCGAACGAGATATCGAATGAAGCAAGCGAGCCTTGCTTCATCAATAAATCTGTTCGGGCTTTATTTATCCAGGCAGTTACATGCCGGAATCGTCGGACTCCTCGGTGCTTGCTTCCTGGCTTTGCTGATCCTGTGAGTCGCCACCGCCACTCTCTTTCGGTTTATCGACCTTCTCATCAGGTTTCGGTTTAAGCTCCTCCTGCACGGCTTTCTTCATAAGCTCCAGCACATCAAGCCGGAAGATCGGATTTTGCATCGATTCCTGCATGAGCGACATCACTTCTTTACGGTATTGCGTGCTTTGCAGCACCTCGAGAATCATTTTATTCATCTCCGGGTTTTTAAGCACCTTAACTAAATCAGCCTGGTAGGACGGATCCTTTAATAATTCCTTATGAATATCCTTATTTTCTTTATTGATGGATTTCGCAAATTCACCGGCGAAGCGCGGGTCGACCATCATTTTTTTGATGACTTTATCATAATCAGGAGAGATGAGCACGTCCTTAACGGCTAAGCGAACTTCCTCTTGATCTTGAATTGACAATAGCTTTGAGGTTTGGCCGCTATAACCGGACAAGCTTTGAGCTGATTGCTGAAGCGCCTTCTGCGCATCCTCCGTCTTCAGAATATCGATCACCATCGATTTCATATCCTTATAGCTGATTTGTTGCTGTTGTCCGCCACCTGACGATTCCGCGCCGCAACCTGCCAGCAGAACGGCCATAGACGAGATGAATGACATTAAAACCCACCTCATGCGCATGTTTTGTTTTCTCCCTTCTATGTCATTGCTTCAGTAATCGATCATAAAAAACAGATGGTTCCCAAAATAATTTTATATGCTCTTATTATGTGCATTGTTCACCGTATTATCATGGACAGTCTTTAGCTTTTTGTTGTGAACGTGGTAAAATAAAGGGTAAAGCGGAAGTAACGGGAGGAAATGGAACGTGAATTTGAAAAAATGGTTTTTCTTGTTTTGGAGCAGCATGGCTGTCGGGGCGCTCGTCTGCGTGGTGACAGGAGCCGTTATGCAATGGGTGGATCCGGAATTCGGATTTTTGGGCTTCAAAGCAGCGGGCTTTAACGCCTTAATGATGGCGATGGTCGGGCTTATGATCGGTGCATTTAGTCAAATGGGCTTTTTTGCATACTTAACCTTGAACTATATTGCTCTGAGCGTATTCGGCAAAAAGTATCTATGGAACACCCTGCAGGGCTACACAACGGTATTCGCTGCGATCGGCTTGGGATATCTTTTATATGAAAAAAACCTCAACGGCTGGTTTTTCTGGGTATTGCCACTTATACTGCTTCTGATCTCAGCGCTTGTAACATGGTTGAAAATAAAACAAACGAATAAAACGGCGCTCGTGCCAACTATGTTTCTTATGTTTGTTGTGACCTTTATCGAAACCTGGCCAGCGATAAAAGGCGATACCAACATATCCGCCATTATCTTTATGATTGTCCCTTTATTTATTTGCAATGCGTACCAAATTATGATGATGTATCGTTTACTCAAAAAACAAACAACCGACTCGTCAGCAATCGCTGCAAAGCCGGTTGTATAAGGTTACTCAAAAGCGGCGGCTTCAAGCTGAGGGAAGGCAGATGTGGTCTTGTCCCGCACAGCTTTGCCGTCGATTTCCGTTTGTGTGATTAAATCGGTTACCGTAACGAAATCATAGCCCTTCGCGCGGAGCTGATCAATAACAACTGGCAGCGCTTCATGCGTCTGCTTAACGGAGTCACTCGCGTGGAACAATATAATGTCTCCGGGATGAGCGCGTGTTACGACACGATTGATGATTTTATCCGTTCCGATATTCATCCAGTCAAGTGAATCTGTGTCCCACTGGATGACCCTGTACTTCAGCTCTTCTGCGATACGCAGCACCCTTTTGTCAAAATCACCATTCGGCAAACGAATTAAATTAGGCTGTTTTCCTGTCACATCCGACAAAATCATATGAGCCGTCGTAATTTGCTTGCGGATTTCTTCGTCAGTCAGCTTGCTGTAATTGTCATGCTTATGACCGTGACTGCCAATCTCATAGCCGGCTTCTTGAATCTTTCGAACGATTTCCGGATGCGATTGGCTCCAAGGAGAAGACAGGAAGAAGGTAGCTTGTTTAATGTTTTTCTCCTTCAACACATTTAAGATGGGTTCCGTTCGCTTATCGCCCCAGCTAATGTCAAAGGTTAATGCGACGACCTTCTTCTCAGTCGGCACACTGTAGATTGCAGCCGGCTGCTGCGGGGCAAATACGGTAATGTTGTCACGCTCGGCATAAATGATCCCAATAGAAAAAACGACAGCGATTGCAATAAAAAAATACCTTTTCAGCTTACGGCCGTTCAACACATAGAAAACGTTCATGGGGAATGGCTCTCCTCTCTAATGAATGCTTGTTCTATTCAAATCTATGCTCGTACACCAAATATATTCGTTCATGGTGGCGACAAAAAAGGAACGGAGGCTATTTAGATGTTCAACAGGCGTGCTATATGGAATCATTTCAAACAGATGAACCCCTATATTGCATTTGGGTTTATATTGTTTTTCGCGGGTATGGTCATCGGCGGGACAAATCCCGCATTCAAGTCTTTTTTGGATAGTCAGATTGAAGGCCTGCGCGGGCTAAGTGAAATGGTTGAGCAGAGCAGTAATCCTACATTAACGTTGATGATTGTAATCTTTCTAAATAATGCGATTAAATCGATATTTGTCATGTATTTGGGCGCGCTATTTGGTATAGTCCCATTTTTATTCCTGATCGTGAACGGAATGGTGATAGGTTATTTACTGACCCAATTGGCGGAGCAGCATGGTGGAGGCTTTGTGTTCGAAATCATTTTCAAAGGCTTGCTGCCGCATGGCATTATTGAAATTCCTGCGATTATCATTGCCTGTGCCTATGGGTTGCGTTTTGGAGTGCTTGCGTTTAAAGGTATGGGGACTATGTTATTCAATAGGTCTAAGACTCCATTGCTGGGCCGTGAGCTTGAAGCCTTCGTCATTCGAACAGTCCCGGTGATGGTTATATTGACGATATCTTTACTTGCTGCCTCCATTATAGAAAGCACAATTACGGTTTGGTTATTATCGATGTAATAAATTTTCCAATATTTGAGCATAACAATAAAGCAGTGTCGAAACGCATTTGCGGGGAGACGTTGCTTTTTTGTTCCTTATAAGACGGCTAGGTTGCGTTTTACATCTAAAGGGGGTCACTCACGGCTATGCTCGGAATACTATTCAATGATAAAGAATGCAAAGAACTTGACTACGTCCTTCGCAAGGAATTGGATGAAATGCTGCTTGACCTTAACGACACACGATTAGATGGAGAAATAAAGCAAGCAATCACAAGAAGATATAAAATCATCTTCCGGATGTATGGTCGTATAGCCTCCCCGAAAGAGCTTTCGCGCTACGCGCTAAATGCGCGTTCTTATCGATAAAAACCTCTTTTTAAAAAACTTTTAAAAAAGGGGTTGCTTTTATCTGGGCCCCTGTGATATATTATTTCTTGTCGCCGCTGAGATACACGCGAACGACACGAAAGAAAAGATTGCTCTTTGAAAACTGAACAACGAGTAAAACTGCCTCATGAATCCTAACGGATTGATGAAAAAGC